>NZ_JBHFHK010000008.1:0-58593 GCF_041928215.1 Hubeiibacter jixunmingi
AAAATGTTGAAAATGTTGAAAATGTTGAAAATGTTGAAAATGTTGAAAATGTTGAAAATGTTGAAAATGTTGAAAATAAGCATTTTACCGCAGAACACACAGC
This sequence comes from Hubeiibacter jixunmingi, assembly GCF_041928215.1. Lineage (NCBI taxonomy): Bacteria > Pseudomonadati > Pseudomonadota > Gammaproteobacteria > Moraxellales > Moraxellaceae > Hubeiibacter > Hubeiibacter jixunmingi. The sequence continues at coordinate 104 of NZ_JBHFHK010000008.1, forward strand.
GTCAATTGATAACAGTAGCGAGCTAAACCAAAACTATATTGATGATCTAACGGAAAACCATTTAGCAGCGCCGATTATTGAAAATGATCACATCGATATCCCAAGTATGGATTTTGATGACCCACGACAAATTTTAGTTTTGGCTGAGCAAGATCTGACAGGGCAGTGGACGGTAGAAAAATGGGCGTACTGGCTTAAAAATAGTTCTCTGTCCAATGCAACCAAAGAAGTCTTGCAAAATGTTGCCATGACTGGCGATATTGCAGGCGAGAGCCAAGCTTGGGTTGCACCGCAATATCAGCGTTTGTTTGAACGTTGGCAAGACGATATCGTGAAGGCTTTGCAACAATTAAATAGTCATAACACGCTGAGTGTAAATTATAGCGTTTCCAAATTGCCAACGCCTTATCTATTGCAACAACATAAACAGCAACAAGCATTGCAAGCAGCACAGCAAAAGGTCTTGCAGCACCCAAGTGTGCAAGGTTTGAAGCAGCGATTTGAGCTTCAGATAGATGACATCCAACTTAAAGCTTTTGAAGATAAGGTAGAGTAGTTTTTGGAAATTCAATCTTCTAGCAGTTAATTATGACAGTTTGATGACATTTTTATGAATAAATGATGAATTTAGCTTAAAATATCATCAATTAGTGCGTTTTTATGAATTATTTTGCAATATTTACTTGTGAAATGCTAAAAAAACGTGCAATATGCAAAAACCTAGTTATTAGGTTGGTTTAAACAAGATTTGAGTTGCAACAAACCTATTTAAATTGACCATTTAACCTTTCTGTAATCTTGGACATGGAGGTAGTGATGATGAAACATCAACAGCACCAAGCACAACAGACCGTTGGCGAAAAAGCAAAAGTCGGTTTTTACATGTTTTGTTCGATTGCCACAGTTGCTGTGTACCATACGGCGGTAAGTACCCTATTTTCTTAAGTGCTATCTAGCTTAAGTCTATTGCGTATCAAAAACTGCACGAAATAAAAGCACCAACTTGTTCTCACCAAGTGGTGCTTTTATTCATTATGCGATGTGGATTTTGAATAAGTTCTAATAATGATTATTTAAGGCATACATTTCTATAAAAAATAGTCATCATTATACGAAATGCTAATATGCATAGTTACTTTTTTATCATAAATTTAGTAAAATCGAATGGATTGTCAAACGTTCATCGTGAACCTTTGGTCATGTTATAAATTCACCTATAATGAGGAACACTATCGTGCTACAAGCTTACCGCCAACACGTGCAAGAACGTGCCGCACTCGGAGTCCCACCGAAACCACTTGACGAAACACAAACTGCTGCTTTGGTTGAGTTATTAAAAAATCCACCTCAAGGCGAAGAAAGCTTTTTGGTTGATTTGTTAGAAAACCGTGTTCCAGCTGGCGTTGACCAAGCTGCTTATGTAAAAGCTGCTTTCTTGGCTGCTGTAGCAAAAGGTCAAGCGACTTCTCCATTAGTAAGCAAACAACGTGCTGTAGAATTATTGGGTACAATGCTTGGTGGTTATAACGTTGCACCATTGGTTGAGTTGTTGGAAGATGCAGAATTGGGTGCAATCGCTGCTGACGCTTTGAAAAAGACTTTACTTGTATTTGACGCGTTCCATGATGTTGTGGACAAATCTAAAGCAGGCAACAAAAATGCTGAAGCTGTATTGAAATCTTGGGCAGAAGCAGAATGGTTTACTAGCCGTCCAGAAGTGCCAGAAGAAATCAAAATCGTGGTATTTAAAGTCACTGGCGAAACCAACACGGATGACTTATCACCTGCACAAGATGCGTGGAGTCGTCCAGATATTCCATTACACGCCAATGCTATGTTGAAAAACGAGCGTGACGGTATTCGCCCAGAGAAAAATGGCGAAGTCGGTCCATTAAGCCAAATCAAAGAACTTGTTGCTAAAGGTACACAAGTAGCTTATGTGGGTGACGTTGTGGGTACAGGTTCAAGCCGTAAATCTGCAACCAACTCTGTATTATGGTTCTTCGGTGAAGACATTCCACACATTCCAAACAAAAAAGATGGTGGTGTGTGTTTAGGTGGGAAAATCGCACCGATTTTCTTCAATACTATGGAAGATGCGGGTGCATTACCAATCGAGATTGACGTTGAAAACATGAACATGGGTGACGAAGTTACCCTAAAAATTGATCATGCAACAGCACAAGTGACTGCATTCAAAAATGGCGAACAAATCGCTGCATCTGAATTGAAAACACCAGTGATTTTGGATGAAGTACGTGCAGGTGGTCGTATTAACTTGATCATCGGTCGTGACTTAACATCAAAAGCACGTGATGCATTAGGTTTGGGTCGTTCTGAACTGTTCCGTTTACCACAACAACCAGCTGACAGCGGTAAAGGCTTTACTTTGGCACAAAAAATGGTTGGTCGTGCGTGTGGCTTAGCAGAAGGTCAAGGTATCCGTCCAGGTACTTATTGTGAACCAAAAATGACGACTGTAGGTTCGCAAGATACTACGGGTCCAATGACACGTGATGAATTGAAAGATTTGGCTTGCTTAGGCTTCTCAGCTGACTTAGTGATGCAATCTTTCTGTCACACTGCTGCCTATCCAAAGCCAGTTGATGTGGAAATGCAACATACGCTACCAGACTTCATCATGACACGTGGTGGTGTGAGTTTACGTCCAGGTGATGGTATTATCCACTCTTGGTTAAACCGTATGTTGTTGCCTGATACCGTAGGTACTGGTGGTGACTCGCATACACGTTTCCCAATTGGTATTTCTTTCCCTGCAGGTTCTGGTTTGGTGGCGTTCGCTGCTGCAACAGGTGTAATGCCATTGGATATGCCAGAATCAGTATTGGTGAAATTCAAAGGTAAAATGCAACCGGGTATCACTTTACGTGACCTAGTGCATGCGATCCCTTACTATGCAATTAAAGCAGGCGATTTGACTGTAGAGAAACAAGGCAAGAAAAACATTTTCTCTGGTCGTATCTTAGAGATTGACTTGAGTGAAATGGAAAATGACTTGACTGTAGAGCAAGCATTTGAATTGTCTGATGCCTCTGCTGAGCGTTCTGCTGCGGGCTGTGCAATCACTTTATCTGAAGAAAAAGTGGCTGAATACTTGCGTTCAAATATCACTATGTTGAAATGGATGATTTCTGAAGGTTATGGCGATGCACGTACTATGGCACGCCGTATCGAAAACATGGAAAAATGGTTGGCAAATCCAAGCTTGATGAAAGCCGATGCAGATGCTGAATATACCAAAGTCTATGAAATCGACCTAAGCGAAATCAAAGAACCAATCCTTTGCTGTCCAAATGACCCAGATGATGCAAAATTATTGTCTGACGTCCAAGGCGACAAGATTGACGAAGTATTTATCGGTTCATGTATGACTAACATTGGTCATTTCCGTGCAGCAGGTAAATTGTTGGATAAAATCCCAGGTGGTTCTTTATCTACACAACTTTGGATTGCACCGCCTACACGTATGGACGAGCAACAATTGATGGATGAAGGTTTCTACAACATCTATGGTCGTTCTGGCGCACGTACAGAGATGCCAGGCTGCTCATTGTGTATGGGTAACCAAGCACGTGTGAAACCAAATACTACTGTCGTATCAACATCTACACGTAACTTCCCGAACCGTTTAGGTCAAGGCTCAAATGTGTATTTAGCTTCTGCTGAACTTGCATCAGTAGCAGCAGTGATGGGTAAATTACCAACTGTAGAAGAATATCAACAATATGCGTCACAAATCGATAGCATGGCGAGCGATATTTATAAATACATGAACTTCGACCAAATGGCAGCTTATAGCAAAGCAGCTGAAGGCGTAGATATTAAAGATATCAAAGTTGTACAATTGACTTAATTGTTAATCGTACAATTTAAAAATAAAGACCACTTCGGTGGTCTTTATTTTTTTGTAAATTTTAATTATATTTATTAGGTAAATTTTAAATCCTAATAGGCATTAATTAAATAGCTGATTTTTTTTGAATATTTTTCTTAACCTATGCAAGTCATTGATATATTTAAATTATATAAATTAAGGTTGGCTCCAATATTAAAATTTTTTTTGTATTGGTACATAGTTTTTGCTAAGTTCAGAAGATAAATTTAAGCACTGATAAAAATTATGAATATATATAATTGTTCTATAAAACATGCGTTACATTAAATGAATATTCGCTGAATATAAGATATATTATGAGGCTATATTTGATATAACAATATTATTCTCCAAAACACATGAAAATTTACTCACCAAAAAAAATTCAGTACAATACAACAATCTAAATTGCTGAGTTATTTTATGACTGAACAAAAACAAGTGCTACTTGAACCACCAGTTCCCCCTGAAGACTGGGAATGTTGTGGCAGTGAATGTGGCGATTATTGCGTATATGAAGTGTACCAGCGTGAAAAATCTGCTTATGAACAGCAACAAAAACTATTGGCACAACAAGATCAAGAGTAATAAAAAAGCAGCACAATCTAAATATTGTGCTGCTTTTTTATGTGATCTGTTTAGCGTATAGGTGCATTGATGCCAGCAGTCGGATCTGCTACACGTGGCGGTAATGCCATACGCTCACCTTTATTGACTGGAGCATTAGGTGGTAACGCAACGGCTGGTAGATCTGATCGTGTTGGCTCGGCAGCAGGTGTAGTTGTGATACTCTCAGGCGTTGCTGTAGTGTTGTTTTCAGGTGCAGGTGTGGCGACAGAAGGTCGGTAATTTGTACCACTCGGCGTATCATTGATTGTATTCACCACGCCCTGTTTTCTTGCATTTTTTGGTGGTGGTGTAGTTGTATAGTGTGTTGAACCACTTGCATCAACCCATTTGTAAAAGCTTTGTGCTTGGATTGAAGTGCTTGCCAAGGTAAATATCACCATAGAACAGCTTAATAGATGTTTTTTAGGCGTCCAATTTTTCATGAATAAATACTCAACTGATTAGTCAGTAAAAAGGTATGTGTACTGGTAGCTATTTTAAACTGTATAGCGATGCACGTCAAAAATTAAAAGTGCAAAAAAAATGAGCAAAACATAAATTTTTTTTATAAAAAAACGTTAAAAGCAGAAAATAAGCTTGACTTTATATGCTATCAAGATTAAAAATAAACTTAATCGATTAAGCCATTGCAAGTGCTGAAATTTGCTTCAAGCGTATTCTTTTTTGCTGAGGTATTGAGCTATTTGATGAATAGATAAACCATTCAAATAGATAAGTAATTCCTTATCATTTCTTAGCAAAATATTGGCAATATTATTGTATTTCGATAATGTTGTGCTAAGCTGATAAATGAAGCAATTTTAAGTATTTTTTGCATAGCCATTCAAAGCAAATGCAAAAATGGAAATTGATGATCTAATTTAAATAAGCAATGATTATTATATCGTTGTGCATAGACAGGGTGAGTACAGTGGAACTTTTATCTGGCGGAGAAATGTTAATCCGTGCTTTAGCTGATGAAGGCGTAGAGCAGGTTTTTGGTTATCCAGGTGGAGCGGTGCTACATATTTATGATGCACTTTACCAGCAGGACAAAGTCAAACATTATCTTGTTCGTCACGAACAAGCAGCAGGACACATGGCAGATGCCTATTCACGTGTCACAGGTAAAGTCGGCGTAGTACTGGTTACTTCAGGCCCTGGTGCGACCAATACAGTAACACCAATCGCAACTGCTTATATGGATTCTATTCCGATGGTGATTATCTCGGGACAGGTTGCATCGCATTTGATTGGTGAAGACGCATTCCAAGAAACAGATATGGTTGGTGTATCGCGTCCAATCGTAAAACATAGTTTCCAAGTGCGTCATGCCAGTGAAATTCCAACAATTATCAAAAAAGCATTTTATATCGCATCATCAGGTCGTCCCGGTCCTGTAGTCATTGACGTGCCAAAAGATGCCACCAATCCAGCTGAAAAGTTTGCTTATAGCTATCCTGAGTCAGTCAAGATTCGCTCTTATCAGCCATCTTATCGTGGACATAGCGGTCAAATCCGTAAAGCAGTAGATGAGCTTTTAACTGCAAAACGTCCTGTGATTTATACTGGTGGTGGTGTAGTACAAGGTAATGCGTCAGCACAATTAACCGAATTGGCACATTTACTTGGTTTCCCAGTAACCAGTACCTTGATGGGCTTGGGTGCATTCCCAGGTGAAGACCCACAATTCGTAGGTATGCTTGGCATGCACGGCTTTTATGAAGCCAATATGGCGATGCACAATGCTGATGTGATTTTTGCGGTTGGTGCACGTTTTGATGACCGTGTGACCAATAGCCCTGCACGTTTTTGTCCAAATGCACGCGTGATCCATATCGATATTGATCCTGCGACGATTTCAAAAACCATTAATGCACACATTCCAATTGTAGGTGCGGTATTGCCTGTACTAGAAGAAATGTTGGCATTGATGCATAAAATGAATGTTTCTAAACCAAACGCCGATGCTTTGGCTGCGTGGTGGAAACAAATCGATGGCTGGCGTGAGCGTCAATGCTTGACATATGTGCCTGCAAACAATAATGAAATGAAGCCACAACAAGTGGTACAAGCGTTATATAAAGTCACCAATGGCGATGCAATCATTACTTCAGATGTGGGGCAGCATCAAATGTTTGCTGCGTTGTATTATAAATACAAAGAACCACGTCAATGGATTAACTCAGGTGGTTTAGGCACGATGGGCGTGGGCTTGCCGTATGCCATGGCGGCAAAATTGGCTTGCCCTGAGCGTGAAGTGGTATGTATTACTGGTGAAGCATCAATCCAAATGTGTATCCAAGAACTATCAACTTGTAAACAGTATGGTTTGAATGTCAAAATCTTATGTTTAAATAACCGTCAATTGGGTATGGTAAAACAGTGGCAAGACATGAACTATGAAGGTCGTCATTCAAATTCTTATATTGATTCATTGCCAGATTTTACCAAATTGATGGAAGCTTATGGTCATGCTGGTATTACCATTGACCGTGCTGATGAGCTTGAATCGAAGCTCGCTGAAGCCATGGCAATAGACAAATGCGTATTTATCAATGTGATGGTCGATCGCAGTGAACACGTTTATCCAATGCAAATCGCAGGGCAGGCAATGTGTGATATGTGGTTGGCAAAAGGGGAGCGTACCTGATGCGACATATTATTTCTGTTTTAATTGAAAATGAATCAGGTTCATTATCTCGTTTGATTGGTTTATTTAGTCAGCGTGGCTATAACATCGAAACGCTTAACGTTGCACCGACTGAAGATGGCACTATTTCTCGTATTACCATCAGCACTTATGGCGATGATCAGAAAATTGAACAGATTACCAAGCAGTTGAATAAACTGATCGAAGTGATCAAAGTGGTGAATTTATCCGAAAGTGCCCATATCGAACGTGAATTAATGTTGATTAAGGTTAAAGCACCGAGTGAAGCACGTGATGAAATTAAACGTACAGCAGATATTTTCCGTGCACAAATCGTGGATGTGACTGCGACCAGTTATGTGATTCAGATTGCAGGAACGACTGAAAAGTTGGATGCATTTATTGATGCACTTGCTGAAACCAAGATTTTGGAAGTGGTGCGTTCGGGTATCTCGGGCATTTCTCGTGGTGAAAAAGTTTTAAGTCTGTAATTGATGCAGATAGGTTATTTTAAACAAATATTGAGTTCGGACAAATTTTAAGCTTAATATTTCATATCAATCGCTTGTTGGGAGTAAAACAACGTGCAAATTTTTTATGACAAAGACTGTGATTTATCAATTATCCAAGGTAAAAAAGTCGCAATTATTGGTTATGGTTCACAAGGTCATGCACATGCATTGAACCTAAAAGACAGCGGTGTAGATGTGACAGTTGGTTTGCGTGCTGATTCTGCATCATGGAAAAAAGCAGAAAATGCAGGTCTAAAAGTTGCTGAAGTACCAGCTGCTGTTGCTCAAGCAGACTTAGTGATGATCTTGACCCCTGATGAGTTCCAATCTCAGCTTTATCGTGATGTGATTGAACCGAATATCAAGCAAGGTGCAACATTGGCATTTGCTCACGGTTTTTCTGTATTGTATAACCAAGTTGTTCCACGTAAAGACCTTGACGTGATCATGGTTGCACCAAAAGCACCAGGTCACACTGTACGTTCAGAATTTCAACGTGGTTCTGGTGTACCAGACTTAATTGCGATTCATCAAGATGCGTCTGGTAATGCACGTAACGTGGCATTGTCTTATGCGTCTGGCGTAGGCGGTGGTCGTACAGGTATCATCGAAACATCATTCCGCGAAGAAACTGAAACTGACTTGTTCGGTGAGCAAGCGGTACTTTGTGGTGGTGCGGTAGAGTTGGTGAAAATGGGTTATGAAACTTTGGTTGAAGCAGGTTATTCACCAGAGATGGCTTATTTTGAATGTTTGCACGAATTGAAACTCATCGTTGATTTGATGTTTGAAGGCGGTATCGCAGACATGAACTATTCAGTATCGAACAATGCTGAATATGGTGAATATGTGACAGGTCCTGAAGTCATCAATGAGCAATCTCGTGAAGCAATGCGTAATGCATTAAAACGTATCCAATCTGGTGAATATGCAAAAATGTTTATCAATGAAGGTGCGTTGAACTACCCATCAATGACTGCACGTCGTCGTCAAAATGCTGCACACGGTATTGAAGTGACTGGTGCGAAGTTGCGTGCAATGATGCCATGGATCAAAGCAAACAAGATCATCGATAAAGACAAGAACTAATCTTTTTATTGATTTAAAAATGGGTTATCTGTAAAGATAGCCTATTTTTTTGATTTCAAGAAAAATAAATTTTCACAGCACTTGCATCTTAAATTTATTTTTGCTAATTTAAAGCTTGTGAAATGTTCAGGCATTTTGCTTATCGTGGGTTTAATCCTTGGTTGTAATAAATCATTTTACAATCACACTCAACTTCCAGCACGATATAAAACTAACTGGTAAAGCGAAATTCTTGATGGCTCTCAGAGAAATTTGCATTTTTAGAGAAAAGTAAGAGCCACAGGAAATAAACATGTCTTCTCTTTCTATTACACACCTTACTCGACCACTTGGTCTAACGCCAATCGTTGCCAATCCTCATTGCGATGTTGCACTTGGTTTTCAACCAAAATTAAATTGGGCAAAAGCACTGTTGGAATACATTCAACAAAATCAGATTGATATTTTAGACATTGTCCAAAAATTAGGTTATCAATCTAACCATTATTTGCATGCCAAAAAACGTTTTATTGCAGTGATGAACAGTGATAGTCTTGGGTTATACGATGCACCTTATGATTTAAAATACAATCGAGCAGAGTATCTAAATTGCTTATTACGCGCTTTAAATTTACAAAATACAGCTTTTCAAAATCAATTAGATGAAATCATTTCTCGCGCGAATCAGCAACGTTCAAAACAACATTATCAGCTTAAAGCAAAATTAACTTTAAGGCATCAGCCATCAATCATGACTCGCTTTGCGATTGCCAAGCAATTTGAATATATTGATCTACCTAGTTATTTTGACCAACTCAATAAATTCGAACAACAACATTATATTTATTTCCATATCGAGCAGCACTATCAGCAATATAGAGATGCAATACCTTACCAAGGCACAATCGATTGCTATGAGTTTTTGCGAGAAGGGCGTTTGTTAGAAAATATTGATTGTCCAATTCTATAAATCATCAATGACTAATATTCGTGGTGTTTCTCTATAACAACTGATATTCACTATAATAAAGTGAATATCAGTAGTAACAAATCGATATTGCTTAAATCGACTGATGTCGTAAAGGTTCAAGCCCTGTCAAACGTGCGAAATTGTCACTGGTTATTTGAGCAATGTCTTCGATAGACTGACCAAGCGTTTCTGCCAATGCTTTGGCAACAAAAGGCACATATTTGGGTTCATTGGCTTTGCCACGGTGAGGCATAGGAGCAAGATATGGGCTATCTGTTTCGATTAACAACCGATCCAAAGGGACTTGTTTTGCGACTTCACGTAAATCGCTGGCATTTTTGAAAGAAACAATACCTGCAAAAGAAATATAAAAACCCAAATCCAAGGCTTGTTTGGCTGTGTCCCAATCCTCAGTAAAGCAATGCATAATGCCATGCGTTGCTTGTTCAGCACGTAGTATGTCTATGGTATCTTTTTTGCTACTACGCGTATGAATGATCAGTGGTTTTTTTACACTTTGGCTGGCATGAATATGTCGAACAAAACATGCTTTTTGCTCTGTGACATTTTCTGTGGAATGATAATAATCTAAACCTGTTTCACCAATTGCCCAGACTTTTTCAGGTTGAGCCAATTCTACCAAATAATCCACTGTGGCACGTTGCATGACTTCAAAGCTTTCGCAAGGATGTACACCAATACTGTAGCCAACTTCTGCAAACTGATTGGCGATTTTTGATAGCACAATATGATCATCTAAACCTACAGAAATACTCATCATTCGCATCACACCAGCATCTTTTGCTTGTTGGATGACATCTGCTAGACCGTTTGGATGGGTGTTAGAATGAAGATCTAACATGCTTAAGTGACAGTGGCTATCAGTGAAAAACACAATATTTCCTTAGGTGATAAAAGCAATCGCTTATTTCAAAAAATTACATGGTAAAAGTTGGACGTTCAGAATTCAAGCTACCTGCCAAGGCACGTTCAGCTTCATTCTTAAAGGTAATACCTTGCTGATTTGGATTGATTTGAATCGCAAAACCTTGTGGTTTACCCATACTGGCTTTGGCTGAGATCCAGCATACTTTACCTTGGATAGGGAATTTTTGAGTAGAGCCTGGTAGCCCAACAATGACAAATAACTCTTGTCCCATCTGTACGGCTTGTTTTGATGCCAAAAATAGCCCACCACCATTGACATACTGCATATAAGACGCTTGTAAACTATCCTTATCAGGGAAGTTAATCTGGGTTACCCCACCTTTAGGCATCATAGCTGATACTCCAAGTGTTTGAATTTATGTAAATTAAATTATATTGTTTCAGACTGCACATTCATAAGGTACATCGCAAGCTGATCAATAATAAGTTGGCTTTGCACATTTTGTGCTACGAGTTGTGGTATTGTATTTAAATACTGCAAAATGTCAAATAATTCACTAAGTTGGTAATGTTGTGCCAATTCGCTCATCGGCATATCGCTTTGTTTATAGGGTTGTTGCAGTTTCAACGCAATACAATCTTGTATAGTATAGCACACCATTTGCACGATTGCCTGAAAATCCAATTGTTTCAGATTGTCTATGGCAAACCGCATTGGCTGATTTTTATATTGTACTAAATTGAGCCATTGTTGGATAAATTTACCTCGTGCCACAAACCAATCTTGCTCCAAAATATCTATCGCTTGTAAAGGCATATCCGCTGAAAATGCCAAAGCAATCTTAATTTCATCAATGCTATGATTTTGATTTGTGATGTTTTTTTGCAGATAATCCAAAGCTTGTGCTTGGCTAATTCTATCTAAAGCAAATTGCTGTACACGACTGCGAATGGTGGCAGGCAGTTTTAACAATTGAGCGGTATTCAGAATAAATAGAACCCGTTCACCTGGTTCTTCCAAAGTTTTAAGCAAGGCATTGGCGGAGGCGATATTCATTTTTTCCGCTTGTTCAATGACGATAATTCGCCAACCTTCTACCGTTTGTTGGGTAAATTCCACCAATTCTCGAATTTGTTCGATTTTGATACTGCTATAAACTTGGCGTTTTTCATCATAATCGGGGCGGATGATTTTTAATTGTGGATGCGTGCCGGCTTTGAGCCAGTGACAGCTTTGACATTCACCGCAAGCATGTTCGGATTGTTTATTTTGACACAAGACCCATGCCATAAAATGTTGTTGGAAAATAGATTTGCCACAGCCATTTTTGCCATAAAACAATAAAGCATGCCCCATATCGGGAAAACGTTGCGTGAGATTTTGCCATAGCGGTTGTTGCCAAGGCAAAGTCAAAGGCAAAAATGCCGATGCATTCGCCTGTGGTGCTTGCTCTAGGCTATCAACCGATGTTTTTGGCGTGGTTTTACTGCTTTTACTTTTGCTGGTTTGTGACATTTATTTCACTTTAAATTTTGCAAAATTACTGGAAAAATGACAAAGGCAAAGCATTTAAACGTTGCAAATCTTCAGGCGTATCTACGCCAGCAGGTAAGCTTTGGCGTGCGACACTAATAGCGATACGATAGCCATTTTCCAAGATGCGTAATTGTTCTAGGCTTTCCAAGCTTTCCAATTTGCCCACCGACCACGTGGCATAGGCGTGCAATAAATTCACCCGATAGCCGTACAAACCAAGATGGCGATAAGCGTAATCTACCGCTAAATCATGATTGTTGGCATGGCTTTGTTTGCGGTCATAAGGAATGGTGGCACGGCTAAAATATAGGGCTTCGCCTTGGTTCGACATCACTACTTTAACAATGCTATCTCTTTGAAATTCTTTCCAATCTTGAATCGGTTCGCACAAAGTCGCCAATGCACAATGCGGTTTATCTTGTAATAATTCCGCTACTTGCTGTACCAAACTTGCAGGCAATAAAGGCTCATCACCTTGAATATTCACCACAATATCATCATCATGCCAACCTTTGATACGTGCCACTTCAGCAAGGCGATCCGTACCTGATGGATGCTCGCTACTGGTCATCACCACGTCTAAGCTTTCGGCACGGCATAGCTCGGCAATACGCTCGTCATCGGTGGCAATACACACATCATCAAAGCCTTGCACTTTTTTGGCTTGGTCAGCGACACGCAAAATCATCGCACGACCGTGGATCAATGCCAAAGGTTTGGCAGGTAGGCGAGTGCTGGCATAACGGGCAGGGATGACGATGTGTTTTTTCATGGTGAATTCGGGCTTTAAAAAGGGTGAAAACAAGCTTTATTGTAAAGGATGGCGAAATAGAAAAGCAAAAATATTCTGTGAATGGGGTTAATTATTTTTGCAAATCGCCAAGTTGTGATATCGTGGATATTGGCAAGTTTGGGCATGCAAATCACTTTGATAGCCCTTGCTGTCCATACAAATACTGGCTTTTGCAATCTCATCTTGGCTCATTGTGCGTTGATTATAATTGATACTTTTAAAACCACATGCCAGCATATCACGTTGAATTTTACTTTTTAAAACATCATCAAAGGCAGGATTTTTATTGTTTAAACGATAACTTGCCCAGTCATAAGGATAGGTCAAAGCACATGCGGTGCTTGCCAATCCCATCGCCAACAATAAACCATTTTTAGAAAATTTAAACATATTGATTTCCTAATCCGCATTGCTCGCTGTGCTGTTTATAGCCAAATCGCTTAATTGCTTACTCAACAGTTGATAGCAATCATCCGATAATATCGCATCTACGGTGACAATCCAAATTTTTGTCAAAATTTCAGTTTGTCCTGCATAAAGTTCTAACAATTTTACCGCATCTTTACTGGTGGTAATTACATCACCTTTGGCAAAAATATCTTTCAAATCATGTGCTTGATAAGCATGATGATCGGCAAAAATATGCTCAGCATAATTTAAATTGAGTTGATTTAACGTATTAAAAAAACGTTGTGGATAGCCAATGCCAACCACAGCTTGATAATGCTGTGTTGCATCAAAAGATAAATTTTTATCGGCTAGATTTTGCACTTGACCGACTTGTAAATGCATATGATACGGGGTTTTCGACTGTGTACCATGTTCAATCACCGTGACATCATTCAGACGTTGTACAGGCTCACGCAAAAAACCTTCAGGCAATAGTTTTTGATTGCCCAAACCACGTTGAATATCCAATACTACCCATTCAATATCACGGGCAAGGGCATAATGCTGTAAGCCATCATCGGATAAAATCAATTCAATATCATGATTTTTCAACAATAATTCAATGGCTTCTTTGCGTTGTGGTGCAACCGCCATCGGGACATTGACCGATTGGGCAATCAGCACAGGTTCATCACCGACTTGGCTTGGCAAAGATTGGGGCGTAACCAGTAAAGGAAAACCACTGCCTTTGCCATCATTGCCTTTACCGCCATAACCACGGCTAATCACACCAACTTTGATGCCTTGGGCTTGTAAAAATTTTACCAAAGCAATAATTAAGGGCGTTTTACCGCTACCGCCAACCGTGATATTGCCAATAATCATCACAGGCACTTTGGCACGATAAGCATTTTTGAGTTGCTTATTTTTTTGCGAATTAAACACCGCTTGATATAGCCACGACAAGGGACGTAGCACAATCAGCCACGATGACTGCTTTTGCCAAGCGGATTGGATAAAATGACCTAGGCTCAAAGGAATACAACCTTGCTTTTATGTGTCATTAATGTGCCTCATCCCAGTTTTGCCCACGACCGACTTCAACAACTAACGGCACATCGAGCTGAATCACATTTTGCATGGTTTCTTGAATTAAAACTTTGGCTTCATCAGCATAATCTTCATCGACCTCAAATACCAATTCATCGTGTACTTGCAAGAGTAATAAAGCACGCTGTTTATCCAATTTTTGTTCAATGGCAATCATCGCAAGCTTGATAATATCGGCTGCACTGCCTTGCAATGGGGCATTGATGGCAGCACGTTCTGCGGCTTGGCGTACCATTTTATTGCTGGCATAAATATCAGGCGTGTACAAACGACGACCGAGTAAGGTTTCGACATAACCTTGTTCGTGAGCCAACTGTCGTGTGCGTTGCATATATTCATAAATGCCAGGATAGCGAGAAAAATACTGCTTGATATAGCTTTGTGATTCGGCACGGCTAAAACCCAATTGACGGGTTAAACCAAATTCCGACATACCGTATAACAAACCAAAATTCACCGCTTTCGCTTGGCGGCGTTGGTCAGCGGTCACATCTTCAATGGCAATGCCCAACACTTCGGCAGCCGTGGCTTGGTGAATGTCTTTACCTTGACGGAAGGCTTCGACCAAAGCTTCATCTTGACAAAAATGTGCCATCAAACGCAATTCAATTTGTGAATAGTCGGCAGCCAAAAGCACACGCTCTTTTGGTGCAACAAAAGCTTGGCGAATTTGGCGTCCAATTTCACCACGAATCGGGATATTTTGTAAGTTAGGATCAGTGGATGACAAACGCCCAGTCGTGGTGACCGCTTGATGATAACTGGTGTGTACACGTTGTGTATTGGTATCGGCTTGTTTGAGTAAACCATCGGTATAGGTGCCTTTCAGTTTTGCCAAACCACGATAATCTAAAATAATTTGTACAATCGGATGGTCAATTTTTTCCAAAATTGCTTCACTGGTACTGTATTGCCCAGATGCAGTTTTTTTACCGCCTGCAATGCCCATTTTTTCAAACAAAATTTCACCGACTTGTTTTGGTGAAGCGAGATTAAAGCTTTCACCTGCCAAATCTGTGGCTTGTTGTTCAAGGCGTTGCATTTCTTGTTCAAAAGTTTGACTTAAATGCTGTAAAAATTCAGGATTGAGCAAAATACCACGATTTTCCATGGCTTGTAACACTTGAGCCACAGGCAATTCTACATCCAGTAATAATTTATCAAGCAATCGATTTTCTTTTAATTTTTCTAATAAAACCTGATAAAGGCGATACGTCACAAAAGCATCTTCACAAGCATAGGGTGCGGCAATGCTTAAATCAATTTGATTAAAGGTCAGCTGTTTTGCCCCTTTGCCTGCAATATCTTCAAAACTGGTAGTAAGATGACCTAAATACACCCGTGCCACATCGTCCATATTATGACGTGTTGCAGTCGGATTCAGTACATAAGAGGCAAGCATGGTATCAAATGCCCAACCCTTTAAATAAATGCCATAACGTTGCAAAATATGCGCATCGTATTTGAGATGATGACCGATTTTACCGATATTGGTATTTTCTAAAATCGGTTTTAGCTGTGCCAAAACCGTATCACGATTGAGTTGTTGCGGTGCATGGTCATAATCATGGGCGAGAGGCACATAATAGGCATCTTTTTCATCCATCGCCACCGAAAACCCAACCAATTCTGCTTGACGATAATCGACACTGGTGGTTTCGGTGTCAAAAGCAAAATGGCTTGCTGTGCTTAATTTTGCCAATAATTTTTGCCAGTTGCTATCATCTAATACAGTGTGATATTGTGCCGCATCGACCTGTGCCGCTGGGGTAATGTCTTGGCTTTGACTGACCGCTGTAGTAAGGGCTTTAGCTTGATTCGCTGTTTTAATCGTACTATCCGTATTATCACCGCTATTACTTGGATGGTTTGGATGCTGTAAAGATTGTAATTGCGTACGGAATTCTAATTCGGTATATAAAGCCTTGAGTTTGTCATAATCAGGCTCACGCAATTTTAAATCATCCCATGCCAAGTTTAATGGCAAACCTGTGACGATGGTTGCCAGTTGATGGTCGATTTTGATGGTTTCTACGCTGTCTTTAAGACTTTGGGCAATTTTGCCTTTGAGCTGATCGACATTGGCAAGTAAGTTTTCGATATTGCCATAATCATTGAGTAGTTTGGCAGCGGTCTTTTGTCCAATTCCTGCCACGCCCATAATGCCGTCTGACGCATCGCCCATCAAAGTTAGATAATCTATGATTTGATGCGGATGCACGCCAAATTTTTCAAATACGCCTTGGCTGTCTAATACACGTTCTTTAAAGCTGTCTTCTAATGTAACTTTGTCATTAACCAGCTGTGCCATGTCTTTGTCGCCAGTAGAAATCAGCACATTATGCCCTTCAGCCACGGCTTGCTGTGTTAATGTACCGATAATATCGTCGGCTTCCACACCAGCTAAGCTATATAAAGGAATACCCAAAGCACGAATTAAATCATGTAGATAAGGGATTTGTTCTGCCAATTCAGGCGGCATACTTGGGCGATCGCCTTTGTAAATCGGTGATAATTCATGACGAAAAGTCGGCTCTGGGGTGTCAAAAATCACTGCCATATGCGTTGGATTGATACGACGCATCAGCTTTTGAATGGCGGCTGATGCACCACGCACCGCATGGGTGTGCAAGCCTTGTGAAGTGGTCAAAGGTGGTACAGCATGAAAGGCACGAAATAAAAAATAAGAACCATCAACCAAAACAAAAGGGGGCATGGGCATAAACCTAAAAGCAAAATTTGGTTTATTCTAGCGGAAATAGGCGTAGAGTGAAATGTTTAATTGGTTTTTATCCTGTTTAAGTATTTATTTTTATTTAAAAATCTGATATTTAGTTTAAATCTTTATATTGTTTAAACAAAAAATTAGCCTAGCATTGACTAGGCTAATTTTTTAACAGTTGGCATTGCCTGATGTTGGGTGTCGCTACGCTTCACACCAACCTACAAGAATTGAATGGCGTAATGGATATGAATTCCTATTAATGCCCAAATTGGTTCATGGTGTTTTTGCTTGCATCACCAGCTTTCAACGCATTTTCACCAGCGAAGATTTCTTTATGATCATCACCGATGTCCGAACCTGCCATGGCTTGGTGTTTCACGCAAGCAATACCGCCACGGATTTCTTTACGTTGTACGCCAGCTACATAAGCCAACATACCTTCTTCACCGAAGTAACCTTTTGCCAATTCATGGGTAGAAAGGGCAGCAGTATGGTAAGTCGGTAATGTGATCAAGTGATGGAATACACCTGCTTCACGTGCTGCATCAGCTTGGAAAGTACGGATTTTTTCGTCCGCATCACGAGCCAATTCGCTATCATCGTATTTTGCATCCATCAATTTATCACGCTCATAGCCTGATACATCTTTGCCTTCAGCAGACCAACGGTCGTAAGCTTGTTGACGGAAGTTGATCGTCCAGTTAAATGATGGTGAGTTGTTATAAACAAGTTTTGCATTTGGCACTTGTTTTTTGATGTCGTTTACAAAGCTTGCAATACCTTGCACATCTGGAGTCGGTGTTTCGATCCAGATCATGTCCGCACCATTTTGTAAGCTGGTTACACAGTCAAGTACAACGCGGTCGTGTTGCGTGCCTTCACGGAATTGATACAAACCAGAAGCCAAGCGAGTAGGGCGATGCAATTTACCATCACGTTTGATCAAGATTTCATCTTCTTGTGCATCAGCGATGTCGATTTCCTGAGTATCTAAGTAGCTGATGTATTGAGAAGCCAAATCACCTTTTTCTTTAGAAACTGGGATTTTTTGCGTCAAGTCAGCACCTTCAGAGTCGGTACGTGCCACAATAACACCATCATCAACGCCAAGCTCTAAGAATGCATAACGTACTGCATTGATTTTAGACAAGAAGTCTTCATGCGGAACAGTCACTTTACCTGCTTGGTGACCGCATTGTTTTGCATCAGATACTTGGTTTTCGATTTGAATCGCACACGCACCTGCTTCGATCATTTGTTTAGTCAGCAAATAAGTCGCTTCTTCGTTACCAAAACCAGCATCAATGTCAGCAATGATTGGTACAACGTGCGTTTCAAAGTTATCGATTTGAGATTCGATTTCTTTTACCTTAGCACTGTCGCCAGCCGCTTCCGCTTTTTGCAAAGCACGGAACAAATCATTCAATTCTTTGGCATCAGCTTGACGTAAGAAAGTATAGATTTCTGAAATCAATTTTGGCACAGATGTTTTTTCATGCATAGATTGGTCAGGAAGTGGACCAAACTCAGAACGCAGTGCAGCAACCATCCAACCAGAAAGGTAGATATAACGCTTGCTTGTAGTACCAAAATATTTTTTGTTGGCAATCATTTTTTGTTGAGCAATAAAACCATGCCAGCAACCGAGAGATTGTGTATATTTGCTAGAATCGGCATCATATTCAGCCATGTCTTTACGCATAATTGCTGCGGTATATTTAGCAATATCTAAACCAGTTTGGAAACGGTTTTGCACAATCATACGTGCTGCATCTTCAGGGCGAATGGCATTCCATGTACCGCCTAATTTTGCTTTCACTGCACGAACGTGTTGCAATGCACTTTGATAGGTCATGCTCATCATAAAAATCCTTACCTACATATTAGGTTGTTTTAAAAATCATTTAAGTGATGAGCAAGCGACGCTTTTCGAAAAAGAAGTAAAACAATCAGCGTGCTTGTCATCAACAACATCAGAATAATGTTTAAGCGCAATTTAATCCAATAGCCTAATCAAATTATGGATATTTAGTTGAAAAATATGTATTTATTAACCATGAATTTTTAAAATAATTAAATAAAATCATTATCTTAAAATTGAATTGGTCATTTTTTTGTACATAAATTTATTTGTAAAAAATGTGATATATAAAAATATATTGTTAAGATTTGATGCTTTTTATCGTAATGTATGGCATAATTTAGTCAATTTATAGTGACTATTTTGGTATTTTCTACATGAATTTAGAGCGGGTTGATTTAAATTTATTAATTTATTTGGATGTTTTATTACGAGAAAAAAACGTGACTCGTGCTGCGGAACAGCTTGGCGTCACTCAACCTGCTATGAGTAATATTCTACGTCGTTTACGTACTTTGTTTAACGATCCTTTGCTGATTCGTTCTTCAGAAGGTATGACGCCGACAGAACGTGCTTTAGAATTGCAACCACGCATTCGCGATGCATTGGCAAATCTATCTATGATCTTGGAACCACGCACCGAATTTCGCCCGTTTACCTCAAATCGTGTCTTTCGCATCATGATGTCCGATTATGCTGAGGCGACTTTGGTACCACGTTTGATCAAAGCATTGCGTTCAGAAGCACCAAATGTCGTGTTGGATTTCTTGACGCCAAGTGATGTGACTTATCGTGACATGGAGCAGGGTAAAGTTGATTTGGCAATTAACCGTTTTAATGAAATCCCACAAAGTTTTCACCAAGTTTTAGTATGGCGTGATAGTTTTAGCTGTTTGTTAAATACCAAACATCCTGCAGCACACCATTTAAATCTAAAAACTTATTTGGATGCACAGCACATTTGGGTATCCAAAACAGGTATGGGCATTGGTGTAGGCGTGAATCCTGATAAGCAAGGCGGATTGGGTTGGATTGATCAAGCCCTAGAACGTATTGGGCAAAAACGTCAAATTTCTGTTTTTACACGTCATTATCAAATGCCTGGTTTGTTGGCACAGAATGTTGATTTGATTGCGACCTTGCCGACACGTATCGCACGTTTACAAGCACAAAATAGCGAAAAACTGGTACTCAAAGAGCCACCATTCTATATCCCAGAGTTTGAGCTAACGATGGCATGGTGTCCTTTATTGCATCATCATCCTGCACACCGTTGGTTACGTCAGCTGATTTTATTTGTTGCTCGCCAGATGGTAGAGGAAGAGAAAAAAGAGCTAGGCATTATCGAACCCGCATATAAGCCACTTTAAGATAAAAACCTGCTTAGACTTTAAGCAGGTTTTTTTATTGTCTGAGTGACTGTCTTGTTTGCTTTATTTCCACTCAAGTTAGAGTTATGTTATATTAGCTTTTGTTATAGTTGAGCACAATCATAAAGCAAGGCGATGTTTTGTAGATCAAATCGACATGAGCCGAGCTACCAATTTTTATTGTAAGGTTTTATCTTAAGGTGTGGTATGGATTTATTAAAAGAACTGTTAATTATTACGGCGTTAATTTTAACGTCGAGCTTTTTTTCGATTTCAGAAATTGCACTTGCAGGTGCACGTAAAATCAAATTGAAACTATTGTCCGAGTCAGGCGATGACCGTGCGGACAAGATTTTGGCATTACAAGAAAATTCAGCCAATTTTTTTGCCACATCACAAATCGGTTTAAATGCGGTTGCCATTCTTGGCGGTATCGTGGGTGAGGGTGCATTACGCCCTTATTTTATTGACTGGATAGGTGGTTTTTATCAAGGGCAGTATTTAGAAAATCTAGGCTTTTTCTCATCATTCTTTGTGGTGACGCTATTATTTATCCTATTCGCTGACTTAATCCCAAAACGTATTGCGATGATTAATCCTGAAAAAGCAGCCTTGGCAGTGATTAATCCTGTGTTATTTGTGATCAGTGTCTTTAAGCCATTGGCATGGGTGATTAATGTTCTTGCCAATCTGATTTTCCGTATCTTTAAAATTGAAACCACACGTGAAGATAGCATGACTTTTGATGATATTTCTGCGGTAGTGGATGCAGGGGCACAGGCAGGCGTATTACAACAACAAGAGCATCATTTTATTGAAAATATTTTTGAGCTAGAAGAACGTACTGTTCCATCAAGTATGACAACGCGTGAAAACGTGGTTTTCTTTACTTTGAATGAGTCGGAACAAAGTATCCGTCAAAAAATCGCTGAATATCCATATTCTAAATTTTTGGTGTGTAGCGATCAAATTGACCAAGTCATTGGCTATGTCGATACCAAAGATATTTTGGTTAAGATTATGAATAATCAGTCATTTATACAACTCAATGAATCAACGATTCGTAATGTATTGATGATTCCTGATACACTGACACTATCTGAATTATTGGATCGTTTCCGTGCGAGTAAAGAAAAATTTGCAGTGGTCATCAATGAATATGCCTTGGTCGTGGGTATCATTACTTTGTCTGATATTATGATTACTGTAATGGGCGACTGGGTTGTACCGATAGAAGAAGATCAGCAAATTATCAAACGTGATGAGCATTCGTGGTTGATCGATGGCACAACGCCAATTGAAGATATTAAACACGCATTGTCAATCAACGACTTCCCAGATTGGGATAATTATGAAACGATTGCAGGATTTATGATGTTCAAGCTGAGAAAGATTCCACGCCCAGCCGATAGCGTGATCCATGAAGGCTATAAATTCGAAGTGGTCGATGTGGATCATTATAAAATTGACCAATTGCTTGTTACGAAAGTTATTGAAAATCAAGAGCCTAATGAAGAGTTGGTTTAATAGTAAAATAAATATGTGATATATGATGGCAAGGCAATCTTAAATTGTCTTGCTATTTTTTTGATTAAATATTATCCGTCTTAACAAGCCGATTTTATCATTGCAACAAATATCGATTCGTCATCTAATGTGCTATACTGCCAAGCCAAACATTGTTTTGCTTATAGGATATACGCATGATTCACTATCAAATCGAATTTGACGATTATCGTCAGCATTTAATTCATGTCACTGTTCGTTTTGTGGCAGAACCAGAACAACAACTATGGCTACCAACATGGATACCAGGTAGTTATTTGATCCGTGAATTTGCTCGTCATATCGAACAAGTACAAGCATTTGATGAGGCAGGTCGCCGTTTAGACATCCAAAAAAGAGATAAAAATACTTGGCAACTCTTTAACCAAGACCATGAATTAATCAGCATTGATTATCAAGTCTATGCTTATGACTTGTCGGTGCGTGGCAGTTATGTCGATCAAAACCGTCTATATGTCAATCCATCGGCAGTGTGTTTGGGTTTAAAAGGTCAAGAACATAAACCATATGAAGTAGAATTATTTTTACCAAACGAGCTTAAACATTTTACTTATGCAGGGGCGTTGGCTGCAAAATCCATTGTATCGGGACGTTTTAATTTTAAGGCAGAAAATTATCAGCAATTGATTGATAGCCCATTTGAATTGGCAGTGCAACAGCGTTTTGATTTTTTGGTCAATGATATTCCACATCAATGGGTGGTTTCAGGTAGTCAGCAAAGCGATTTAAATCGTTTAAAACAAGATTTAATTAAGATTTGCCAAGCGGAGATTGATTTATTTGGTTCTGCACCGTTCAATAATTATACGTTTATGACGATGGCAACTGCCAATGCTTATGGTGGTTTGGAACATTGCAACAGTACCAGTTTGATTTGCCCACGTGATGATTTACCACGTTTGGATGAAAAAGAACGTCCTAGAGAGGATTATCAGCGATATTTAGGTTTATGTAGTCATGAGTATTTTCATTCATGGTTAGTGAAATATATTAAACCGAGTAATTATGTGGATTTAAATCTCAATGGTGAGACATATACCAAATTATTATGGGTATTTGAAGGCTTTACATCGTATTATGATGATTTAATATTATTGCGTAGTGGTGTAGTTAATCGTGATGAATATCTAAAATTATTAACACAACAAATTAATCGCTATTTACAAACCCCAGGACGTAAAGTGCAATCGGTAGCAGAATCGAGTTTTGATACATGGATTAAATTTTATCGTGCCGATGAAAATACCAATAATGCTGGCATTAGTTATTATAATAAAGGGGCATTGGTGGCATTATGTTTGGATTTGAGTTTGCGTAGTCATGGGGCGAGTTTAGATCAAGTGATGCGTGAATTATATCAAAATGCACAGCAAGGTATTCAAGTTAATGACCGTACTATTGGCGAGATTTGTCAAAAGATTACAGGGCAAGATTGGCGTGAGCGTATTGATTATTTGGTGAATAGTACCGAAGAATTACCGATGTTTGAGTTATTGCAAGAGTTTGGTATCGATGTCAAACATGATAAAGAAAAATCTTTGGCTTTTGGTGCAAAAGTGCAACAGCGTCCTGAAGGTTTAGTTGTGCTATCAGTCTTGCGTGATTCGGCAGCGGCAAAAGCAGGTCTGTCAGCCAAAGATATGATAGTGGCGTTAAATCATTGTAAAGTCGATGAAAAAATATGGCAAGGCTATAGCAAGCGTGCAGATTTTCAGCAAGCTATTGCTTGTCATGTGTTCCGAGATGATGAGTTGTTGCAATTAGACTTGCTGCCTGAACATACAGCTTTGGCGGAAGTGAAATTAAGCATCGTTGATGAGCAAAAAGCACAAGCTTGGCTATAATTTTTAGTATATTCTTGTGGAATTGGGCAATGGTTAATCTTGAAAAATGTTCCATTGTCCAAGCATGGCTTTAGAAGTTAATCGTAAAATGGTAATTTAAAAATGATTAATCATGATATTGAACAACATCATGTATCAGAACAGAAAGATCAACATGATTTAAATGGTGACATTGATATTATAGAATATGTAGCAGTAAGTGAAAAATTTGATAAAAAAGATATTATTCACCATGATGATGAATTAAATAAAACCAACCCTCATGTGTTAGACGCTCAGCATACTGATACAGATGATGAAATATTTTATTTTAATCCAGAATTAATCAATAGCAAACAACAAGCTTATGATTTGCGATTATTGATACAACAATGGCTGTGTGGTGAAAAACAACAACAGCTGATCGCTTATCATCCGATTGAACGATCACGCCAAATCGTTGCATTAAGTGAATATTTAACTCATCATCAGATTACACAGCGTATTTTGATTTGTTCGCATTCTACCAATATGCTCAATGAGATTAAACAAAGTAGTCAATTACATAGCCAAGTGATGTTTAGTGATTTTATGCAAGTGCATCAAGATTTTGATTTAAATCAAAATGCACTATCCGAAATTGAATTTAAAGCAAAGCAGGTTTATGTCGGGCGTTATCAAGATTTTTTGGCATTATATGGTTATCAAAATTTAGAACCGATATTTAATCAATTCGATTTAATTATTGCGGATGAGATTGATTTGGTACAAAATCAATTATGGCAGGTCATCTGTCAAAAGTATTATCAAAAATGGTTACTAAACATACACTTGCGATTACCAAAAAGAATAATTGTAGCTTAATCGATAAATAGATTATATTGGTTGATAAAATCATTTTATGTTATTTTAGCGTGTCTATAAATGGTTGATTTAATAGATATTGCTCTAAAATTTTGAGTAAATAAATTTAGGGCGTGATTTTAATCGTTATGCTTTTGTTTTGGTGGATTTTAAATGTATAGTTTTTTAAATGATTATAGTGAGGGTGCATGTCCAGAGATTTTGCAGGCATTGCTAGAAACGAATCTCGAGCAACATTCGGGCTATGGTTTAGATCGTTTTAGTTTAGATGTACAAGACATTATGGCAAGCAAAACTGCCAATCCAAATAGCAAAACTTTTTTAATCACAGGTGGGACACAAGCCAATTTAGTCTGTTTAGATGCATTGTTACGTCCGATTGAAGCGGTAATGTGTGCTGATACGGGGCATATTTTTGTCAATGAAGCAGGTGCGATAGAAGCAACAGGACATAAAGTCGTAACGATGCCGAGCATAAATGGCAAAATTTCGGTAGAGCATTTGCAACAAACATGGGAAAAGCACCAGCACTTTCCACATTTGGTCAAGATAAAAGCAGTTTATATTACCAACAGCACAGAAGTGGGCACGATTTACACGCTGTCTGAGTTGCAGGCGATTAGTGATTTTTGTAAGCAGCACAATTTATATTTGATGCTAGATGGTGCGAGATTAGGCAGTGCTATGGCAAATCTGGATAATGACATTAGTTATGCTGATTTAGGACGTTTGGTCGATATTTTTTGGCTAGGCGGTACCAAAATGGGTGCGTTGTTTGGTGAAGCAATCGTGATTAATCGTGCGGAAATCGCTGAAGATTTTGCGGTGTATCTCAAACAGCATGGTGCATTATTAGCAAAAGGTCGTGTATTAGGCTTGCAATTTTTGGCATTATTAAAAAATGATCGTTATATTGATTATTGCAAACACGCAAATGCAATGGCAAAAAAATTGGCAGATGGTTTGGTTCAAAAAGGCTATCGTTTGGCATACCCTTTAGCAACTAACCAAGTATTTGCACAATTGCCGATTGCGGTTGCTGAGCAATTACGCCAAGATTTTACCTTTTATGATTGGCAAAAGTTGGATGATGAGCAAGTGGTGGTGCGGTTGGTCACGTCTTGGGCGACGGATGAACAGCAAGTGGATAAGTTTTTAAATCGTTTGGCTTAATGCTTAATTTTTTGAAATAAAATCATTGTTAAAAACATAAAAGGCAATGTTTGAATTGCCTTTTATTTTGGATAATTTATTGCAACTTTTGATAAGCATCACAAGCAACTTGAAAACCACCATCACAAGCTTTTTTATACCAGTATTTGGCTTGTGATAAATCGACTTTTACCCCATGACCATTAGCATATAATCGTCCTAAATTATATTGTGGAATAGGCATGTTTTGATTAGCTACTTTTTCAAAAAATGCTTTGGCTTTTTTATAATCTTGCTTTACTTCTAGACCTTGAACATATAATAATCCTAGATTGCCTTGTGCTTTGGCATCGCCTTGGTTAGCTGCTTTTTCATACCATTGTATTGCTCTAAAATAGTCTTGTTTTACCCCTACCTAGACCTTTAGCATATATTAAGCCTATATTAAATTGTGCTTCTGCATGACCTTGATTAGCTGCTTTTTCATACCAAATTTTGGCTTGTGGGTAGTTTTGCTGTTGATAATAATTTGAACCTAACTCAAATTGGGCTTGAGCATCGCCTTGCTCTGCCTTTTTGGTCAAATCGGCAATATCATTTGCCCATAGTGAACATGAAAATAAAATACTTGCGGTAAAAATAGAAAGTTTCTTAAATAAATACATCAATCAAACTCCACCCAACGATTTTTGCTTGGAATGTTAGGCATATCTAATTCTTCATCAAAATCAATATCTGATACATCTACACCATCATACGCCATCAAGACATCCAGTGCAGACACAAACTTTGGCTTTTCTTGCTTTTCGATAGGCACAAAAGTCACTTCAAAAGCTTGATTTTGCAATTCTTTTGGTACGCTAATTTGATTGACAGGTTGATGATAGATTTCTTTATATACGGTAATTTGTTGCATTATTCTCACTCCCAAAAATAAAGCGTATTTCACTATAACACGCTTTATTTTCTCTGTACAATATAGGTTGATTATTCATCAAAAAACTTAAATGTCTATGCCAGTAGCTTCAAGTTTCATTGATAAAAACCTTATACATCCAATAACGCATCAATTAAAATCTCAAAATGAATTTGAATATCTTCTGCCAACAGCTCAAAATTATTGTCCAGTTGCACCATTTCAAAACCGTGCTTCCAAAAATGAAATGCACCGTCCAGTGCTTCTGTCACCATACCATCTTCATGAATAATCGCTTGACGAATTAATGACAAGATTTCCGCCGTTTCATAGCCGTCTAAGCTGACATAATCAATGCCATGTTGCTTTAGGATTTTGATACGGTCTTTTTTAAATTTCAGCTTTTTGGCTTGTCCTGCGTGTAGATTAAATCGCAAAGTTAATGCTTCAATCACCGCATCATCAAAACGATTTGCCAAATTCACCAAGGCCTGTTGATAGCTTTCTTGGCGTTGGCTTTTATTGCTACGTTGCAATTGTTGGCGAATGTTTTCGCTTAAGTTTTGTTGCTTAAGTTGATGCAACTGTTCACGCATATGTACTGACATACTTTTTCACCTTTTAAAAAATTATTTCAATTTCTGTTGATAACTTATCATCAATCACGAAAAATCTTGTTGCATATAAGCAGGCTCTTGCAGTGGTATCTCACCGCTTGGCATATACTCGGCTTCATCATATTGTGGCGTATATTCCGCTTGCAAACGATAATCCGCTTCAATGATTTTGACCCGATGATTTTTGACTTTGTATTTCATATTGACATGTTGTTTGCCAAAGACATCACGCAACTTAATCATTAATGCATCACACAGTTGCACTCGCCAAGTTGTAGATGACAACTGACAATCCGCAAAAGCAAAAGACAAATTCAGTTTTAAATCAATACTGCTTTGCTCAGGTTGGACTGAAAATTCTTGCAAAACCGACTGCAATTCATGAGCAAAATCAGCATCTAATTCATCAATATCAAAATCTAAACACACCATTTCCGCACGTTTTTCACGGATTTCATCTAAGCCAAAAGCCTTGGTTAGGCGAGCAGAAGGGCGGTCAAAGCCTTCACGTTCATAGATTTCGCCTTCAATGATGACCAGTTTATCCAACAACAATACATCTTTATAACGCTCAAAACGTTCACGATTGGTAGAAATCTCCAAACGTGCTGAACCGTCATCAAGAGTCACCATGGTACGGTTCGGAAAGTGAGCGATATCAATAATAAATCCTGCAAAAATCTGTTGTATACCACGGCGTGTTGCAACCAATTTGGCTAATTTTTTTGGCACAAAATGTTTTAACTCAGGCAAATACACATCAATCGGGTGTCCTGTCAGATATAAGCCGAGAGTTTCTTTTTCACCTTGTAGGCGAACTTCATCACTCCATGCTTTGATTGGTTTTGCAGGTCGGCGTTGTACTTCTTCCACTTCACCAAACAAATCCATCATGCCTGATTCACGATTTTGTCTGGCTTGTTCGGCAGCTTGTACCGCTTCGGGCAATTGCTCCATCAAGGTCGAACGTTCTTCGTTTAAGCAATCCATCGCCCCTGCACGCACCAAGGCTTCAAGAGTACGTTTATTGATTTTTTTCAAATCAATACGGTGACAAAAATCGAATAGATCTTGATATTCACCATCACGTTGGCGAGATTCAATCACCGATTGCATGGCTTGTTCGCCCACACCTTTGATTGCCCCTAAGCCATACACAATCGTGCTTTCATCACTGGCTTTAAAACGATAATCCGAACTATTAATCGATGGCGGTTGCACGGTTAAACCATTCAAACGACAGTCATCAATCAAAAATACAATGGTATCCGTATCTTGCATTTCCGATGACAACACTGCCGCCATAAATTCGGCTGGATAATGGGCTTTGAGCCATGCCGTGTGGTAGGCGACTAGGGCATAAGCAGCAGCGTGCGATTTGTTAAAACCATAACCTGCAAATTTTTCCATATAGTCAAAAATATGGTTTGCAGTTTGTTCATCAATGTCTTTTTCGGCTGCCCCTGCCAAGAAAATTTGACGCTGTTTGATCATCTCTTCGGGTTTTTTCTTACCCATGGCACGACGTAACAAATCCGCACCACCCAAGCTATAGCCTGCACAGAGCTGAGCAGTTTGCATCACCTGTTCTTGATAAACCATGATGCCGTAAGTTGGGGCGAGCATATCGGCAAGCAATGGATGCAAATATTCAAAACTACCACCATGCATACGCTGAATAAAGTCAGGAATCAAGTCCATTGGACCAGGGCGATACAAAGATACAAAAGCAATAATTTCTTCAAACTTACTCGGACGAGCGTCTTTTAACATCCGTTTCATACCGACGGATTCAAACTGGAATACCGCTGTGGTATTGGCTTCAGCAAAGACTTGGTAGGCAGCGACATCATCCAAAGGCACATAAGAAATGTCGATTTTTTCGCTATCGGGCAAGCGTTTATTGATATGGGTAAGTGCTTCTTCAATCACTGTTAAGTTACGCAAACCCAAAAAGTCGAATTTGACCAAACCGACTGCTTCAACATCATCTTTATCAAATTGGCTGACACGGTTTGTGCCATCGGCTTCACAAGTCACCGCAGAGAAATCGGTAATTTTACCTGGGGAAATCAGTACGCCCCCTGCGTGCTTACCTGTATTTCGAGTAATGCCTTCCAGTTTGACCGCCATTTCCCAAATTTCTGACGCATCATCATAATCAGGATTATTGGGATTACGAATCATGTCCACCAATTGTGGCTCTAGCTCTAAGGCATCTGCCAAACCAACACCCAACGGCTTGGTCGGAATTAGCTTGGATAAACGGTCTGCCAGACCATAAGATTTACCCAATACACGTGCCACATCACGCAGTACGCCTTTTGCTGCCATCGTACCGAATGTGGCAATCTGTGCCACCGCTTCACGACCATAACGCTGTGCCACATAGTCGATGACACGGTCACGCCCTGCAATACAGAAGTCAATATCAAAGTCGGGCATCGATACACGTTCTGGATTTAAGAAACGTTCGAATAGCAAATCATAACGTAATGGATCTAAGTCAGTGATTTTTAGGCTATAAGCCACCAATGAACCTGCACCCGAACCACGCCCCGGCCCGACAGGCACGCCATTTTGCTTCGCCCAACCGATAAAGTCCATTACGATCAGGAAGTAACCAGGGAAGCCCATTTTTAAAATCACGTCGATTTCAAATTGCAAACGTTCATCGTAGACTTTACGCTGCTCAGTCCAAGTGTCATCACGCTGTTCAACAGGGTACAGATGGCTTAAACGTTCTTCCAAACCTTGTTTTGAAACATAATCAAAATAAGTGGCAATGGTAAAGCCGTCTGGAATCGGATAATCAGGCAAATAGTTTTTACCCAAGCTCAGATTTACCGTACAACGCTGTGCAATATAAAAGCTATTATTCAATGCATCGGGAATATCGGCAAATAGTTCTGCCATTTGTTCGGCAGTTTTAAAATATTGTTGTGGGCTATAGGTTTTTGGACGGCGGTCATCACCCAATACATAACCTTCGGCAATACATACTCGGGCTTCGTGGGCTTCAAAGTCTTGTTCTTGTAAAAAACGAATATCATTATGTGCCACCAAGGCGATATCATATTTGGCAGCCAAACGTATCGCAGCTTGATTAAATTGTTCTTCTTGTTCTCGTTCGGTACGTGTCAATGCCAAATAAACACGGTCACCAAAATGCTCAAGCCATTCTTCAATCAGTGGTTCAGCTTTTTGTGGATTGCTCGAGCAAAGTGCATCACCCACATCACTATGACGTCCCAACAGGACAATCAAGCCTTGTTGTTTATCCAAAATCCAAGATTTATCAACAACCGGCACATCCAGTTTTAAACCATCGGTAAAACCCAACGACACCACTTCCATCAAATGATGCCAACCTGTGTCATTCATCGCCAACAACTGTACACGGTGATGTTCATCGCCCAAACGTAAGTCACTACCAAAAATTGGCTTAATCCCTTTGCTCATACAGGCATAGAAAAACTTTACTGCACCATGTAAATTGGACAAATCAGTCAAGGCGAGGGCAGGCATATCTTGTTTGGCAGCCATATCCACCAAGTTATCCAAACGCACGATTGAATCAGTAATCGAATATTCAGAATGAAGACCAAGATGAACAAATGGTTGCATAACACATGTCCTAAAGCAGGATAAAACGTCACTTTTTTCGAGAAAGATGCGTCAATCTCAAACAATATACAACGTTAAAATAGAAATAATATCGTGGACAAGAAGTATAGCAGTTTTATGAATTGTTACCAAACGAACTGGGTTAAATTTATGACCGTCAGAAACAAAAAAAAGCGTATATGCAATGATATACGCTTTATTTATTTCTTGGCACTTACGACATATTGATGCTGATTTGTGCTGCAATGTCTTTGTTAGAATAACCACGAGAACGCAGTAACTTTTTGAGTGCTTGTGATACATCACTATCATTGGTATCACGCAAGACTCTAAATAGTTCTGCACAAGGTTTACACGAATAGTCATTTTCAATACAACATACATGATTGCGATGGCTATTATTGATTTGATCTGCAGTGCTGTTTAACAAACGGCTGAAAATACTCATATAAAAAGATTAGTGACCTAACATAGACGCCACTATACCTAAAAAAATGAAAAAAACAATATGCATTTATTTGTGTAATAAATTTACAACATGTTGATTTATTTGTATTTTTTTTAAAATTGTATTTGTTTGATATATTGATTGTTTTTAAGTTTTTTTTTCTTTAATCGATTTATTCAATCATTTATAGTCAAAAACTTAAGATTTATTTTGAGATTTGTATCACATTTTTTGGCAAATCTTTGCTTATTATAAAAATACTTAAAAAAATTAAATATAATTTTTTATAGATCATAAGTAATTGATATTTTTTAGATTTTACAAAAATTCACACTTATGAAATTTTCATCCATAAAAAAATCAAAATGTAAAGTCCAACGTAGTCAAGGATAGTTTTTTACAAATTGCTAAGAAAGGTCAAAAATAGCGTGTTGATTTTATTTTTAAGCAAAATGAATTGCTAAAAAATGGTTAGACAATTGAGATAAACAAGTGTTGTGATTCGGCATAATTTATGCAGTCGTTACGAGTTTTTACATGAAGTGAGTGAAATTCACTTGACCGTACTGCCAAAGACAATGCAAGATAGAGCAATTCTTTTTTATCCCCGAGTCATTTACACTTTTTGGACTCACTTAACATTGTAGAGGAAGAATATGAAAGCACTAGTCGCTGTAAAGCGTGTGGTTGATGCGAACGTCAAAGTACGTGTCAAAGCAGATAATACAGGCGTTGACCTAACGAACGTAAAAATGTCGATTAACCCATTCTGTGAAATCGCAGTTGAAGAAGCTGTACGCTTAAAAGAGAAAGGCGTTGTTTCTGAGATTGTTGTTGTCTCAATTGGTCCTAAAGAAGCACAAGAACAAATTCGTTCATCTATGGCGTTGGGTGCTGACCGTGGTATCTTGGTTGAAACCAATGATGAAATCGGTGCCTTAGAAGTTGCTAAAATCCTAAAAGGTGTGGTGGATCAAGAACAACCACAATTGATTTTACTCGGTAAACAAGCGATTGATGACGATTCAAACCAAGTTGGTCAAATGCTCGGTGCATTGATGGGTGCTGGTCAAGGTACTTTTGCATCAGAAGTCAAAGTTGATGGCGATAAAGTACAAGTGACACGTGAAATCGATGGTGGTTTACAAACTGTTGAATTAAACTTGCCTGCGATCATCACTACAGATTTACGTTTGAATGAGCCACGTTATGCGGCATTGCCAAATATCATGAAGGCACGTAAAAAGCCATTAGACACCAAAGCACCTGCCGATTATGGCGTTGCAACAGGTACCAAGCTCAAAACTGTAAAAGTTGAAGCACCTGCTGAGCGTAAAGCTGGTGTACAGGTGAAATCAGTTGATGAACTGGTTGAAAAGTTAAAGAACGAAGCTAAAGTCATTTAAGGAAGTAGTTATGAGTATTTTAATTGTTGCAGAACACGACAACCAAACTTTAAATGCAGCGACTTTAAATGCTGTGACTGCTGCACAACAAATCGGTGGTGACATCACTGTATTGGTTGCAGGAAGCAATGCACATGCAGTTGCTGAGCAAGCGAAAAGTGTTGCAGGTGTGAGCAAAGTTTTACTTGCTGACAACGCAGCCTATGCAAACCAATTGGCTGAAAATGTAGCAGCTTTGGTTGCTGATGTAGCAAAATCTGGTTATAAGCACGTTTTGGCTGCATCAACTACTACAGGTAAAAATATTCTGCCACGCGTTGCAGCGTTATTAGATGTCAGCATGGTATCTGATGTGATTGCAGTGGTAAATGCCAATACATTCAAACGTCCAATCTATGCAGGCAATGCGATTGCGACTGTAGAATCTAGCGAAGCAGTTATCGTTGCCACTGTACGTGGTACAGCGTTTGACGCTGCTGCAACTCAAGGTGGTTCAGCTTCGGTTGAAAATGTCGCTGAAGCGAAAGATGCAGGTATTTCTAAGTTTGTCAGCGAAGAAATCGTCAAATCCGAGCGTCCAGAATTAACAGTTGCACGTATCGTGGTATCTGGTGGTCGTGGTGTAGGTTCTGGTGAGAACTATTACAACGTCCTCAATCCATTGGCTGATAAGCTTGGTGCGGCGTTGGGTGCATCTCGTGCGGCGGTGGATGCTGGTTTTGTACCAAACGATATGCAAGTGGGTCAAACAGGTAAAATTGTTGCACCTGATTTGTATCTTGCGGTGGGTATTTCTGGTGCGATTCAACACTTGGCAGGGATGAAAGATTCTAAAGTCATCGTTGCGATTAACAAAGATGAAGAAGCACCAATCAATGCGGTTGCAGACTACTGGTTAGTTGGTGATTTGAATGCGGTTGTACCAGAGCTTGTGTCTAAGCTATAAGCGTCAACATACATTTTAAAAGTTTAATTTTAAATGTAATTAGTCCCTCAAAATCATCATGGTTTTGGGGGATTTTTATTTAGGCTGACCATTAATACGCCGATGATATTTAGAATACAACCAAGCCATTGAATCATATTCAACTGTTCACCCAAAAATAAAACAGCTAAAATAATAGTAAAAATAGGGCCACCTGAGCTAATCATGGCCGTTTTTGCCGCCCCCAAGCGTTCAATACCAATCATCATGAGTACAGTTGGCAATAACGTTGCAAATAATCCTAAAGCAAAACCATAATAATAGACAGTATGTGGTAGATTGAATAAATGATGCAGACCCGTCGGAACGACCAAACTATAGTGGGTAATAAAGCCAGCTGTTGCCGCAAGTGTAGCCAACGTTGTAAATCGCATTGCCCCAAATTTAGGCAGTACTTTTTGACTCATCAGCATATAGCTTGCATAAGTCATGGCACTGGCAAATACTAACCCGACACCAAGCCATAAATGTTGGCTATGTTTTACAGGTTCATAAAGCATCACTAAAATTGTCCCAAGATAACTTAACGCTATCGCCAAGCCCACTTTCAATGAGATACCTTGCTTATAAAGCATTGCAGATACAATTACTGTAATGGTTGGGTACAAAAAGAAAATGATTCGTTCTAAAGATGCACTGATATAGAGCAGCCCCATGAAATCTAGCAAACTTGATGCATAAAAACCCATAAAGCCTGCCGCTAACAGCCAAAGATAATCTTTTTTATATAAAGGAATAGTATTTTTTTTGAAGACAAACAAAATCAAGATATAAAAAGGTAAAGCACTAAGTAAGCGTAACGCTAACAAATCCATAGCAGTAACTTGATCAGATACTTCATAAGCATATTTGACAAATATCGCTTTGGTTGAAAAAGAAAATGCCGAGATAAGTACAAAGATTACTCCCCAGCTTTGTCGATCTAGCATTTTATTTGTCCTAAACGTATTATGATTCAGCGAATTGGTCTAAATTTTTATCATTTGAAAGGACTTTGATTTTTGGTGTAGGCATATCAATATGATGTTTGATAAAGCTATTATGCACATATTCCTGCATCTCATCCTGTGCTTTGATATAGTGTTTTTGCAATGTCCATACTGTAAATAACAACTCAATTGTTGATTCTCTAAAAGCAGTCACTGCGACATTTGGACGTGGTTCATCCAGCACTAATGAATAACTATCCGCAGTTTCGATCAATACTTTACGGACTTTTTCGATATTTTCATCATGGTTGATAAATAGCTGAATTGAAATGCGTCTGACAGGAAAACGTGTCAAGTTAAATACTGGAGCTTTGATCAGTTGCTCATTTGGTACACGAATATAGATGTTATCCAAAGTAATTAACTTGACTGATAATAAATCAATAGAGACCACTTCGCCTTCAATCACATGACCACGAATCAACGTAAGACGAATAGTATCACCCACTGCAAATGAGCCTTCGCCAATCAAGAATAGACCACTGATTAAGTTTGATGCAGATGTCTGCGAGGCAAAACCTAAGGCAACTGTCAATATCCCTGCTGCACCCAAAAATACACTGAGTTTAAAACCTGCTTCTCGTAAGCTTGCAACCAAAAATAAAATAAAAATAAAGTAGAAAATACCACGTCGCCAAATCAAGCGTTGATGCTGATTAAGTCTAGCACCAATGGTTGCAGAGAATGTATTGCTGACCACTCTGGCAATAAAAAAGCCCGCTACAGCAAATAAAATTGCAAAGATAATATCTTGAAATCGGTCTGCACTGATACTTTGAATAACATTAGAGAAAATTTCATTCAGTTGTTTTTTTACATCTAAATCAGCCATAGCAGTATCTCAACCTGATCAAAAATTATAATAAAGAATCAAACATATTATAAATAAAGCCTGCTGAATCATTGCGTGCAGGCTGTACAAAGCTGACTTCACCAGCCATCGGTGGAGTACGACTTTCTATACGAATACGAGGTGGCTTATCAATTGCACCTTGATATACTTTGATTTCGGATGTCCAAAGGCGTTGAGTACTTTCACTATAAAATAAAGGCAAAGACGGTACAGGCACGTTGATACGCTCCAATCGCATCTGCTGGTTACTGCCATTATAAAAATGAATCGCAGTCACCGCACGAAATGCACGGGGTGGCAATAAGTCTAAATCTACACTACCATTGACTAACGTGGCATAACATAGTTGTCCCATGGTTGGATTGCCAAACCATGTGTCCTTAGGTCGAATAATAGGAATATCAAACAAAGCATCACGTTGCTGTTCAACCAATCCGCAGATCCACAGCGGTGTACTGATAAATAGAGTAGCCTGTTGTGATTCGGGAATATAAATGGGTTGTACAGGCTTAATCACGACCGAACGATCTGCAAGACGAGGCATGAGCATCAGATTTTCTTGTGTCGTCTTAAACATATAACGTTCAAATTGTACAGGCTCAGGAAAAGCCATATCTTGAGGTAAGTTTTGCCAGTCTTGCTGACTTTCATGTTGAAACTTCGGGCGATGATATTCAATACGCCATTCTTTAGAATTACGAATAATACGACAATATAAAGAACCAAAATGCCAAGCATAACTTTGGTTGAGCAAAAACTGTTTTTGCCCCCACCATTTTGCCAAATTGGTTTGTTCGTTAAATACGCTATGCTTGTCCATGATAATTAGGCTAATCGATAAAGTAGAAGAAAAGATAAATTGGCAGTGTTTAAGACACAAATATAAATTTGTCGTGCTTGATTATCACGCAACTATAATAAAGTATTGTGATAAGTTTGTCATATTAGTTTTGCGAATCGTATCAAGTTTTTTATCGCATCTTGATATGACGCAAAAAGTATTGACTTAAGAAATCCAAAAAGATATGTCGTTTTGCAAACATTGTGTGTTAGGTTGCTTTAGAAATGCGTTATTATGGTGCAGATAGCATTGACCTTGATATAAAAAGATGCGTCAAATATCGTGATGTATATGAAACTATGATGAAAATTGTGCACATCGTCTCTACACACTATCTCTTTGACTTGAACATATGAGGACTATATATTTTTAAAATTAATTTAAAATCAATATATTATGATAATTAACACTAAGTTGGCACACAGTTTGCATTGTTAGACATTATTATCAGGGCGCTTGTGTTACAAGCAGTAGCATGCTTGGTCTAAAGCTCAATGTATCAATCAACGCATTTTTATTTACAAGTCGTTGCAATGGTAGATTGGCTAGTAGGATTTTCTATCAAGTTGTGCTATGGTAATGACACAAGAGATGCCAAAAGTTCGGTCAGTATGGACACGGTCATCGCAGTAAAATCTAGTAGTTGGAGCAGACAGCATGTCAAACAAAATGCTTAATTTAATTCAAGAACATGGTGCAAAGTGGGTTGATTTCCGCTTTACAGATACCAAAGGTAAAGAAAAACACGTTACTTTCCCTGCGGACAGTATCGACGAAGATATCTTTGAAGATGGTAAAATGTTCGATGGTTCATCTATCGACGGTTGGAAAGGTATCGAAGCATCAGATATGATTTTGCGTCCAGACGCAGATACAGCATTCCTTGACCCATTCTTTGCTGAGCCAACTGTTGTAGTGACTTGTGACGTCATTGAGCCAACAACTGGCCAAGGCTATGAGCGTGACCCACGTTCTATCGCACGTCGTGCAGAAGAATATTTAAAATCTACAGGTATTGGTGATACTGCATTCTTCGGTCCAGAGCCTGAATTCTTCGTATTTGACGAAGTAAAATGGGATGTGGACATGTCAGGTGCACGTCATACTTTGATCGCTGAAGGTGCATCTTGGTCAACTGGTAAAGACTACGACGCAGGTAACTCTGGTCATCGTCCAGGTGTGAAAGGCAACTATTTTGCATTGCCACCGATCGACGCAACCCAAGATATGCGTGCAGAAATGTGCAACCGTATCGAAGACATTATGGGTCCTGGTCGTGTAGAAGTACATCACGGTGAAGTGGCATCTTGCCAATTAGAAATCGGTGTATCTTTCAATACCATGGTACGTAAAGCAGACGAAGTACAACAGTTTAAATATGTGGTTTGGAACGTTGCACATCAATTTGCAAAAACAGCTACCTTTATGCCAAAACCAATGGTAGGCGATAACGGTTCTGGTATGCATGTCCATATGTCTATTTCTAAAGATGGCAAAAACTTGTTCGCAGGTGATGAATATGCTGGTCTTTCAGAAATGGCGTTATTCTTCATTGGTGGTATCATCAAGCACGGTCGTGCATTGAATGCGATTACTAACCCTTCTACAAACTCGTACAAGCGTTTAGTACCACACTATGAAGCACCGATTATGTTGGCTTATTCAGCACGTAACCGTTCTGCATCGATTCGTATTCCATACGTGTCAAATCCAAAAGGTAAACGTATCGAAGCACGTTTCCCAGACCCAATGATGAACCCATACTTAGGTTTTGCGGCATTATTGATGGCGGGTCTTGACGGTATCCAAAACAAGATTCACCCAGGTGAAGCAGCAGACAAGAACTTGTATGATTTGCCACCAGAAGAAGAAGGTAGCATCCCAACTGTGGCACACAGCCTAGAAATGGCACTTGAAGCATTGCAAAATGACCAAGAGTTCTTGTTGAAAGGTGGTGTATTCACTAAAGATATGCTTGATGCTTATATCGCATTGAAAACTGAAGAAGTACGTCGTTTGAATACCACGACTCACCCAGTTGAGATGGAAATGTACTACGGTTTGTAATTGATTGATTAAAATCATTCAAACTCAAAAAGACTTGCTACGGCAGGTCTTTTTTATCATGTGATAAAGAATTTAATAAGTTTAAGTTTTTAAATATTCATGGATAATTTTTTTGCGCCAACAAATATAAGCTATAACAAGATACTCAATTGAATAAAATATTTGCTGATAATTACTATTCTTTACAGGAAAACATTTTTAAATTGCGACAAAGCGATTATAGTAGTTTGTACATTGTAATCAACAATATTTGAGGTAAGAGTATGAGTCTAGAGAAAACAGTATATACAGCCAAAGCCAAAGCTACAGGTGGTCGTGACGGTCGTGCGGTATCAGACAACGGTGTTTTAGATGTTAAACTTGGTGTACCAAAAGAGATGGGTGGTGCTGGCGGCGAAGTGACCAATCCAGAGCAATTATTTGCAGCAGGCTATTCTGCGTGCTTCTTGGGTGCGATGAAATTTGTTGCCAATCGTGACGGTTTTCATATGCCAAAAGATGCTTATGTCGAAGGTGAAGTTGGCATTGGTCCTATTCCAAATGGTTTTGGTATCGAAGTAACTTTAAATGTACACTTAGAAGGTATGCCAGAAGACGAAGCGAAAAAGTTAGTCGATGCTGCACATATCGTATGTCCATATTCTAATGCAACGCGTAATAATGTTGACGTGACGTTGAATGTAATTGCTTAATCTGAGCTATTCTAACAATGTGTACATTAAAATATAAAAATCTGCTCTAGTAGCAGATTTTTATTTGTGCGATATATAAAATACCAAACTGTTAACAAATATCCGTACGACAATCCAATAACTCTTTTTCAATATTTAGCCAATCCAAATCCTGATCGCTGATTATCTCAATACGATTATCCACACCCATACGCTGTGCAAACTCAATATATTGTTGTTTGGGTAGATTATTAATATTAATCCAACCATCATTGGTGTTTAGATGTGCTTTTACACGCTGATAATGTTGTAGATGTTGTAAGAAAAATGTCAATTTATCTAAATCAAATTGCCATACTTTCGGCAGACGCCATCCCGCTACAAAATAGCCTTGCTTAGCTTGATGATAATGGTAGGGAAGAGTTTTGATTTCATCTTGCACCATCAAAGTTGGTGTAAGATTTCTGGTAGACAATAGATTTTGGTTTAGACTTAATAAATTTTGCTTAATTGGCTGTTCTTGTGTTAATACAATGTCTAGAATACTTAAATCAATATGACCATGGTCAATAAAATGATATTGTTTATCTGGATAGCTTTGCTGTAATTCAGCCAGTGCTTGTCGATCATTATCCTGCATCTCTGATGTATGCGAGATCAGCACAATACTAGATACATCCATCTGCTGTAGATAGATATCATGTTGTTGCCATAATTTTTCATGCAAACGTTGTCCATCAATTAAGACAATCACTTGACGTAACGACAAACTCGATTGCCAATGTGGCTGTTGTAATTGTTTGAGTAATTCTGCGGCATGCCCTAAGCCTGTCGGTTCAATAAATAAACGTTGTGGTCGATATTCACTAAGCAGACGTGATATGGCAACTTGCATAGATAATTGTGAAGTACAGCATAGACATCCACCTAATACTTCTTTTATAGCAATATCTGATTGCTTATCGAGCAACACTTGGTCTATGCCGATCTCACCAAACTCATTCATCAGCACTGCCCAGATCTCTTGTTCAGGCTTTTGCTTTAGCAATGCTTTTAATAAGGTAGTTTTACCAGCCCCCAAAAAGCCAGTAATAATATGAGTAGGTACAGCTTGGATAGGGAGTTGGGTTGAATTAAATTTTATCATATTAACAATAAGCGATGGCGTGTAAGCTGTAAATACAATTATTTTTTGCCCAAATACGCCATGATAGCACCCCAAGCTGCAACGATTCCACCAAGTCCAAGCCCGAGTAACAAGCAGCCCAAAATGTCAGTAAAATTATTTTGCAAACGCATCACACCACCCGTCAGTAAAGCAGCAACAATAATGAGCAGTAAGACAATCATGATCAATGACGGCTTTGCCACTTCATCTGCGATGGGCTGTTGATTTGCTTGCTTATGATCTGAAAGAGAGGTTTTTTTCTTGGTCATTTGGTTGGGATGTCCAATAGGAATATCGGTACATTGTTATTGAGAATGGTGTGCCTAGCAGGACTCGAACCTGCGCCACAGGCTTCGGAAACCTGTACTCTATCCAGTTGAGCTATAGACACGTATAAACGGAGCTATATCATAGCAAAAATATAGCTAAAATAAAACAAACTTTTAGGTTGGTTTTACAACTGTTGCATATCTCGACAACAGAGCGTATTTAAAAAGCGGTTACTTCAAGGTAATGATTTTTTTTGAATGTGCAATCAAGTTTGCCCATTGCTCATGTGTGATAGGATGGATTTGATTTAAATGCGGTAATGAGCTGATATCAAAATGCAAATCCTCTTCCAAGACGTAGATTGTTTTAAAATTTTGCATGATGTCTAAATCTAAAACATAAATGCTGTCTTCCATCAGTAAGATGGCATCATCAGGTTGATATAATGTTGCAACACGCTCAAGTATCGCTTGAGTAGCGTTAAATTCACTTTGAATGATGTAAAAGTTTTCAATGGAGTTGTTCGACATTTAAGATTTCCAATAATCGCAATGAAAATAAGTAGTTAAAAGCAAATAATGTGATCATATTCTGAAATAAACTGCTGATTAAAATCAATAGCTTGAATATGATATGGTGATGATTTGATTAAGTGATTGTGCTGGTCTTGGCTAAGCACATATAAGTTTTCGATATCGTAAAATTCAAAGCCAGCAACCATTTTCACCGCTGATTTTAAAAAATCACGATCAGGCGAAACGTTTCGCTGAACGGGCTGTGCGAGCAAGCTCAACGCCACATCTTGAAACAATACACTGACTTGCAAGTCATAGCTTGCCATCAACAACAATGCATTGATGCTCTCATTGACATTAAGATGGCTACGTTCGCTTTTTGTTAAAATAAATAGGATTTTTTTCATATTTTTAGCCGTAAGTTACAATATTTAAATCACCGTTGATGTTGTACATCATGATTGGATTAAAATTGTATAACATGTTTACTCTCATTTATTGCCATTGCCAATTGTCCTAAACCCACTAAGCTAAAGCCTTTGGCAAGGTTAGTATGCCATGGTGATTCCGCTCGTTCTAGGTCAGATAGCTTCTGATGACGCTGAATATTTTCTTGATCCATGACGCCACGTTGAATGGCTGCGCTTACACAAACAGGCAAATCTATCGCTAAATTTTGCCATTGTTGTGTTATATTAAGTTCATCATCGGCATACCAAAGCTGATTGTCAGCAACTGTTGTAGCATCTTGGTAAAAAAATACTTGAAACGGCTTTTGTTGGTTTTTTAAGCTTTGAGCTAAACGCAAAGCATGGTAAGCTAAGCGTGAGCGAGGTGGCGAAAGTACTAGGATGAGGGTTGAATTCATTGAAAAGTCTCATTTTAAATCATTGTATTGTCGTCATACAACAGTGCGTACAATAGCTGAAATACAAGAGGATAACTAGACATGATTTTGATTACTGGTGGTTTGGGCTACATTGGCAGCCACATGGCATTATATCTAATGTCCAAAGGACACGAAGTGGTACTTGCTGATAACTTATCGCAATCATCCATGGCAGTATTAGAACGCCTAGAATATATTACCAAAATGTACATTCCGTTCGTACGCCTAGATGTACGCAACACACCTGTATTACAAAAAGTCTTTGAACAATATACGATTGATTATGTCATACATGCAGCAGGCTTTAAAAGCCTAGAAGAAGCCAAATCACGTCCGATGGAATATTATAACAACAATGTCGGTTGTATGATGAGCCTTTTACGTGCATTACAACGTAGCAATGTAAAGCGACTTGTTAATTTATCATCTATTTCGGTATATGGTGCATCAGGTCATGACTGGCGAGAAGACAGCGAGTTACAAAATAAGCTGTCCAATCCATATATAAACGGTCAGAAAATGATTGAGCAAATGCTACAAGATACTTACCAAGCTGACCCGATGTGGCAAATTATCAATGTACGCTTGTCTAATGTGATTGGTGCTTATGGCAGTAATCCTGAGCAAGATTCACCACTAGGTGAGTGGACACCTTTGGCGCCGAAGTCAGTTCTACCAAATATGCTTCAGGTTGCAGCTGGGCAAAAAGATGCTTTTGATATCCACCAACACGGTCTAGATACCAAAGATGGCACGGCTGAACGTAACTATATTCACGTGATGGATGCAATTGAAGCAGTTTATCAATTGATGCTGTGGTCGAATACACAGGCAAATCTATTTGAAAGCTTTAACGTTGTATCTGATGATATTGTGAGCCTCAAGCAGTTATTGCAAAGTGTCGAACGTGTTACTGGTCAAACGCTTGCAACGCTGAATAGCGAAGAACAACGTCTATCTTTTGATAAGATAAGTGCCAATAATCAAAAGCTTAAATCAACAACACCATGGCAAAGTAAACGTACACTAGATGATGCGGTACGTTCGCAATGGCAATACTATCAAAGTATTTTAGGTATAGCGTCTTAATACGTTCCCTTTCACAAATAATTACTGTAAGCTTTAATTTGGGCTTACAGTATTTTTTATTTAATCGATCACAAATCTATATCTAAAAGCTCGATAAACTATGCCGTGATGATGACTGTCAATCAACAAATGCTAAAATCATATTGAAAAAAAACCGAATTTCGCTAAAATAACAGCCTAAAAAACGTTTAAATCAAAATACTAGGTGATCCATTTGCATTCCCAAGACGATAATTTATCTTCAAACCTATCACAAGATGAAGTCTCACCATCTCCACTAAACATGAATCACTGGCGTAAACCGAACATTTCCGAGCAACAGCTAGGCGAGATGGTGATGGTGCGTGACCGTCATCTGCTGTGGCGTATGCAACAAGAATTAAAAAAATTGGGCAATGACAATCTGGAACTGTTGGCTGAAAAGCAACTGCAGTATGATGAACGCTTGCAACAATCCAAGCAAAAAGTGCAAGCACGTTTTCAACGCCTACCCAAAATTAAACTCAATAGCGACCTACCTGTCAGCCAATATGCTGATAAATTAATCCAAGCCATTCAACAGCATCAAGTGATTATTGTCGCAGGGGAAACAGGTTCAGGTAAAACCACACAGCTACCGCAAATTGCTATGCTGGCAGGACGTGGCTTAACGGGGCTAATCGGTCATACCCAACCAAGACGTTTGGCGGCACGCAGTGTATCAGAACGTATCGCCGAAGAATTGGGTGAAAAACTCGGCAATACCGTTGGTTTTAAAGTGCGTTTTAATGAACAAGGTAATCAAGATGCTATCGTGCGTTTGATGACTGATGGTATTTTATTGGCAGAATTGACTCACGACCCATATTTGAATAAATATGATACTATTATTATCGATGAAGCCCACGAACGTTCGCTAAATATTGATTTTCTATTAGGCTATTTAAAACGAATTCTAAAAAAACGTCCTGATTTAAAAGTGATTATTACCTCTGCAACCTTAGATGTAGAACGTTTTAGCAATTATTTTCATCAAGCGCCAATTTTCCAAGTCGAAGGGCGAAGCTATCC
This sequence comes from Hubeiibacter jixunmingi, assembly GCF_041928215.1. Taxonomy (NCBI): domain Bacteria; kingdom Pseudomonadati; phylum Pseudomonadota; class Gammaproteobacteria; order Moraxellales; family Moraxellaceae; genus Hubeiibacter; species Hubeiibacter jixunmingi. The sequence goes on from NZ_JBHFHK010000008.1 coordinate 44,291, forward strand.
GGTCGAAGTGCGTTATCGTCCTGTGTCGGAATTGTCGATTCATGGCAGTGATGACGATGATTTTGATGACTTTGAAGAAAATTTACCGCGTGCAGTGGTGGAAGCGGTCAAAGAATGTTTTGCCGATGCTGATGGTAAAAAACAAGCTCAACATGCTGATATTTTGATTTTCGCCAGTACCGAACAAGAAATCCGCGAATTACAAGAAGTTTTATCTAAGCAACATTTCCGTCATGTAGAAATCTTACCGCTCTATGCCCGTTTAGCTTTGGCTGATCAGCAAAAGATTTTCCATCCGACAGGGCAAGGACGACGCATTATTATTGCCACAAACGTCGCAGAAACCGCACTGACTGTGCCAAATATTCGCTATGTGATTGATAGCGGTTTTGCTCGTATTTCTCGTTATAATTATCGCTCTCGTGTGCAACGTTTACCGATTGAAGCCATTTCCCAAGCGGCTGCCAATCAGCGTAAAGGGCGTTGCGGACGTATTGCGGCTGGCGTGTGTATCCGCCTGTATTCTGAAGAAGATTTTCTCAGTCGTCCTGAATTTACCGAGCCTGAAATCAAACGTACCAATTTGGCATCGGTGATTTTACAAATGCAAAATTTAGGCCTGGGTGAAGTCGATGATTTTGATTTTATCGAGCCGCCTGATTATCGTTTGGTCAATGATGGGCGTAAATTATTGATTGAATTGGGTGCATTGCCGAGTGAAACACAAACCCAAGCACGCAAAAATAAAAAACACGGTAAATTTGCCAGCCTAACCAAAATCGGGCAAACCATGGCAAAAATGCCGATTGACCCACGTCTAGCAAGAATGTTGGTGGCAGGGCAACACTTTGGTGTATTGCAAGAAATTTTGATTATTGTCAGTGCCTTGGCGGTGCAAGATCCGAGAGAACGCCCTGCCGATAAGCAAATGCAAGCCGACCAAAAACATGCTCTTTTTAAAGCCGAAGATTCTGATTTTTTATTTTATCTTAATCTATGGCAACAGCTTGAGCAAATGAAACAGCAAAGTGTCAGCGAAAATAAACGCCGTCAATTTGCCAAACAGCATTATTTAAGTTGGTTGCGTCTGCGTGAATGGCGACAAACTTATCAGCAATTGCTTGAAATGACCACACAATTGGGCATGCGACTGAATGAAAAAGCCGCCAGTTATGAAAATTTACATCGTGCGTTGTTAGCCGGTTTGCTGTCTTTTATCGCCAATAAAACCGAAGAACGTAACGTCTTTATGGCGGTGCGGCAGCAAAAAGCTCGGGTATTTCCTGCCAGTACCTTGCACAAAACCAATACGCCTTGGGTGATGGCATTTGAAATGGTGGAAACATCGCAAGTATATTTGCGTACCATCGCCAAAGTTGAGCCAGAGTGGATTGTGGCAGCGGCAGGCGATTTATTAAAATATCATTATTTTGAGCCACATTGGTCGAAAAAATCGGGCTTGGTGCATGCCTATGCACAGATTTCTTTGTTCGGTTTGATTTTGGAAGAAAAACGTAAAATCCAATATGAAAAAGTGGATTTATTGGCAGCCCATGAAATTTTTGTGCGTGATGCTTTGGTGATGAATCAGCTTGGTGTCAATGTGCCTTTTTTACAGCACAACCAAGAAAAAATCAAACAAGTACAACGTATTGAAGATAAATTGCGTCGTCGTGATTTGATTGTCGATGAAGAGCAAATTTATCAATTTTATGCCGATAAAATTCCAAAAGATATTGCTTCTCGTCATGCTTTCCAAGATTGGTTGGGCAAATTGCAAGGTAAAAATGCCGAATTTTTATACTTTGATGAACAAGATATTTGGCAAAATCAAGTACCACAAACCGATCAATTCCCCGATGAATTGCAAAATGGGGCATTAAAATTATCCGTCAAATATCATTTTGATCCAAGCCATCAACGTGATGGGGCAGTCGTGACTGTGCCTGTGCAAGCCTTATCGCAAATGAGTGTAGCGGAATGGTCGTGGGGGATTGTTGGTTGGCGATTGGCATTGATTGAAAATTTACTGAAAAATCTCAGCAAAGACAAACGCCGTCTGGTCGTGCCAATTCCCGATACCGCACAACGGTTGTGGCAAAAATTGCAATCGCATCCACGCAATCAACATCTGTTTGATGCCTTAGCTTTTGAGTTGCGTGGTGAAGGCATTATTGCCGATGATTTTAGCTTTGAAAAAGTCGATGAATATCTTAAGCCTTATATCCAAGTGATTGATGGTAAATCAAAAATTATTGAAGAAGGGCGAGATTTAGATATTTTACAATCTCGATTGCGAGAGCATCATCAGCCGATTGTGGTAGATAGTGAGCAAATTTATCAGCAATTCCCTGAGCAGTTTAAATTTGAGCATCAACAAAAAGTCAATGGTGTAGTGGTCAAACAATATCAAATCTTGGCAGCCAAGCATGCTTTTGCCGAATTAACGGTACAGAATCAAGCTGAACAAGGGGTGATTTTACAATTACTCAATGATGAAAGTTTGGCATTAAAATATTATCGCCAAGGGATTATTCAGCTGATTTATTTACAATTGGGCGATTTAATTCGTCAATTAAAAAAGCAACTCAGTAAAGGCGTGGTATTATCTTATTCTGCCTTGGGTGAAAAAGCTAAACTCGAGCAAATGTTGATTTATGCGACATTGGATATGTCGATTCATGATTTACCGATGAATCATGCTGAATATCAGCAGTTATTATCACAAGTCAAACAGCAGTTTTTAAGCAATGGTCAAAAGGTATTAGCGATTTTTAATGATGTATTTACCCTTTGGCAAAACTGTCGCCGACAAATATATAATCTTAATCAAGAGATATTTGCCGCATCGATTGATGATATTGAAGACCAATTGGCATTAATGAATCTGAATCAATTTGTTTATGTGCATCCGATAATGATTTGGCAGGAATTTCCACGTTATTTAAAAGCCTTGGATTTACGTTTACAGCGTTTGCCGAATAATTTAAATCGTGATGTGCAAGCCATTGATCAAATTGATCCATGGATGGATAAAATCTTTGATATTAAAAGTGATTTGGCGAAAAAACCACAATTACTCGATGCCTATTATCAATTTTATCAGTTATTGCAAGAATATCGTATTTCGTTATTCTCACAGCCAATGAAGACCAAAATGCCTGTATCAGTTAAAAAATTGCAAGCGGCGTGGGATGGGATTAAATAATGGTAGAACAAGATTTCTTTTCTGCGATTGCAATTGTAGATACAGCCAAAATCAATGATATTGAGCAGTTAAAACAGCAACTTGCTGAGTTACGTCCACTGACTGCAACAGAAGTGAAACGCTTAAGAGAAGAATTTATTATCGAGACCACTTATAATTCTAATGCGATTGAAGGCAATACGTTGACTTTGCGTGAAACAGCATTGATTTTAAATGAAGGCATTACCATTGGTGGCAAGTCAGTGCGTGAACATTTGGAAGTGATTGGTTTTAAAGATGCTTTGCATTATATGTTTGAGTTGATTGAGTATCCACAAGATTTAGATGAAAATACTATTAAGCAATTGCATAGTTTAGTATTAATGAATGATGCGGAGCATCGTGGGATTTATCGCAAATTGCCTGTCAGAATATTGGGGTCAAGCCATGAAACTACACCGCCATATTTAATTGCAGAACAAATGCAAAAATTAATCAGCACTTATCAGCAATATCTAAAACAATATCATCCTTTGCAAGCGATTGCATGGTTGCATTTGGCTTTTGAGAGTATTCATCCATTTATTGATGGCAATGGGCGAGTAGGGCGTTTATTGTTGAATTTAGAACTATTAAAACAGCATTATCTACCGATTGATATTAAATTCAGTGATAGATTAGAATATTATGCCTGTTTTGATGACTATCATAATCATCATACACCACAACGCTTGTTAGATTTGGTACTGAATTATCAAAAGCAGAATTTGATGCAATATATTGCAATATTGTCTTAATTGGTGTAATGGATATTTTAAGAATTTAAGGAATTAGGTTAAATAATATTTTTTGTTCTACTTTAAATAAAAAATATTATTTAATATGGAGATTGAAATGGATCATGATCTTAAAACAAAAATATTGCATAATGCATTGTATTATGCGGTTATTTTTATTTTTTCTTTATTGTTTTTTGATTTTATAGGCTTGGTGTATAAGGATTTGATTTTGCCTTTTTACGCTAAAAGTAAAATAAAAAAATTAGATAAGCATCTGCATGGTTGTATTTACTATGATCACAGTAAAGAGAAAACCATTAGTAAAAGAAATACATTTCTAATGAAAAGTTATTCGAAAAGAAAAGTAACCATTGATTATTATAAGCTGAATGGTAAAAAAGTATTTATAGAAGAATCGAGTCATATACCACGTGAAAAATATTTAAAATTATTATTAAATTTGGAATCGTTGCCAAGCCAATGCCAAAATATTGAATACGTGATGGTGACTTATTTTAATGGAACGGGCATAGAGAGAGCTGTTTATGTGTATGATTATCCAGATAAAAATTAAAATTTATCAATAGTGAACAGGTTTGATTTTTGAAAAAATCATCACAAAAATTAATTTTCTCCATACATTTTTAGCTAATTTCGAGTAGAATAAATTAATTAACTTTTGATAAAAGAGGCTAACATGAGCATTCGAATTACAGGTACAGGCGTTTATCACCCAACGGCAAGCATCAGCAATGAAGAATTGGTTGCCAGTTTGAATGCTTATGTAGAACGTTATAATCAGCAATATGCAACAGAGATTGAAGAAGGTACTAAAGAAGCATTGTTACCATCAACAGCCGAATTTATCGAAAAAGCATCAGGTGTAAAATCTCGCTATGTGGTTGAGAAATCAGGTGTTTTGGATATTGATCGTATGTATCCAAATTTGCCAGAGCGTAGCAATGAAGAGCTATCATTACAAGCAGAAATGGGTGTTGCAGCTGCCAAAATCGCCATGCACAATGCAGGCGTAACCGCAGCCGATATTGATGTAGTGATTTTATCTTGTTCAAATTTACAGCGTGCTTATCCTGCGGTAGCGATTGAAATCCAATCCGCTTTGGGTATTCAAGGCTATGCTTATGATATGAATGTGGCGTGTTCGGCGGCGACTTTTGGTTTAAAACAAGCCCATGATGCCATCAAGTGTGGTGCAAGACGTGTGCTGTTGGTGAATGCGGAAATTACATCGGCACATTTGGACTTTACCCAACGTGACAGCCATTTTATTTTTGGTGATGTGGCTACAGCGTCAATCATCGAAGAAACTGACAGCAAATCAGGTTTTGAAATCGTGGATTGTGTATTGCACACGCAATTTTCGAATAACATCCGCAATAACTTTGGTTTCTTAAATAGTGTGGAAAATGCCGAAAAGGGTTTGTTGTTCCGTCAAGATGGTCGCAAAGTGTTTAAAGAAGTATCACCTTTGGTGGCTAGTACCATTAAAGCACAGTTAGAACGTCTTAATATTGATGTCAATACGCCAAAACGTTTTTGGTTACACCAAGCCAATGCTAATATGAATGCCTTGATTTTAAAAATGATTTTGGGTAGTAAAGACGAAGAAGTTGCGGAAAAAGCACCGATTATTTTGGATGAATTTGCAAATACCTCATCAGCAGGGGTAATTATTGTAATGAACAAAACAGCTGAGCAAGTGGAAAAAGGTGAGTATGCAGTACTGTGTTCATTCGGGGCAGGCTATTCTTTAGGGTCAATCGTATTGAAAAAAGTTTAAGACAATGGTGTGATCTTTTTATATTGCATGAAAAAAGCCACGAATAAAAACATTCGTGGCTTTTTAGTTATTGAGTAAACTTCATTGAAATAAACTCAATATCTTTAATTAGTGACTGTGAACGCCAGCACCATGAACATGACCATGCTCAACTTCTTCAGCAGTAGCGTCACGGATTTCAACGATTTCAACATCAAAGTTCAAATCTTTACCAGCAAGTGGATGGTTTGCATCAACAATCACGGTGTCTTCAGTCACGTCTTTAACTGTAACGATTTGGATACCGTCTTCAGCTTGGGCTTGGAATTGCATACCAGGTTGAATATTATCAACACCTTGGAACATTTCACGTGGTACTTCTTGAACCATTTCAGCAAAATATTCGCCATATGCTTCAGCTGCAGGAACGTTTACAGTAAGCTTGTCACCAACAGTTTTGCCAGTCAAAGCATTTTCTAGACCAGGAATGATGTTACCTGCACCGTGAAGGTATGCAAGTGGCTCGTTGTTAGATTGATCGATAATTTGACCATTTTCGTCAGTCAAAGTGTAGTTAAATTTTACAACAACATCATCTTTAATTGCAGTCATGTGTACATCTCTAAAAAGTTACATTAAGGCACTATATTAAAGCATTGGCAGTAAAATTGCTGTAAAATTTACAACAATATTACGTTTTTCTTGTACAAAATCTCTACTTTCCGACCAGTTTATGTATTGATTGGATAAATTGTCGCAGTCGTGTTTTTTTCACCTTGGAAAAAAGCACTAAGCTTACGCACGATAGATTGCCACCATGTTTCGGGTTGCAATTGTATAGTTTGAGAAATATGATTTTCCAAAATAATTTGATCAAATTGTTTTACTTGTAACGTCAATAAAGGCATATTTTGTTGCTGCATTGGTGCGTTAAGTTGCTGTTGTTGGAGTTTTACATCAAACTGCAACCCTTCAGGCTTAGTAGTCGGCTCAATCGTAACCAAAGGTTTTTCATTTAATACAAACCGTTGTTTGTTTACATCATATTTTTTTAAATCAAGCACTTGTGCTGTCGGTAGTAGGCTCAATGTTTGAATGTTTTGTTGCGGCTGTAGATAGACAGGGTAGTAATTATATTGTCCGTTAACAATCGGGATGCGTGCCAACTTTTGACTATTGGCAAGAATAGGTTGATTCTGCGTATAAGTATAGGCAATGTTTAACAGGTGCTGAGCAATGTCCGCACGTTGTTGTTTAGATTTGGTTCCCAAAATCACCACAATAATACGACGGTTTTGTTTGGTATTTGGATCAATACGGTTTGCAGTGACGGCAAAGTTATAGCCCGCAGCCTCAGTGTAGCCTGTTTTCAATCCATCGATAGTGTTATCACGTTTGAGCAGTAGGTTAGTTGCTTCATGTGTCGAATTCTTAAATTGGAATTGCTGCAACTTAGCGAAGTTAAGATACTCAGGCGTAGTATTAATAATCGCATCTGATAAGATTGCCATGTCATGTGCAGTGCTATAGTGACCATCCATCGTGATGCCAGATGCATTTGCAAAGTGAGTGTTTTTCATACCAAGCTTGACGGCACTTTGGTTCATCAATTCAATAAATTTTTGACTGTCCTTGTTACCCAAATTATCTGCGATAGTTAATGCAGCATCATTTGCGGACATAACGATTAAGCCAGTCAATAAATCATGAATACTAACCTGTTCACCTGCTTTTAAATCCATTTTTGATTCTAACACGTCTATACTTTTGACACTTTCAGGAACAGTCAACTTTTGTTCCAGGCTATAACGACCTTCTCGTATCGCTTCTAACATTAAATAAGCGACCATAATCTTGGTTAAAGAAGCTGGTGCACGCTGTACATCTTGTTGGTCAGATGCAATAATTTGTTTAGACTGTGCATCATAAATTACCCATGCTTGTGCATCGACACTATTTTTATCAATATCAATAACTTGAGAATAAGATACAGAAAATGGGAATAGCATTGTTGCAAATGCTAAAAAAGTACGAGGGTAGAACATAGCGTTGCCAAAACAAGGGTGTAAAAATGCTTGCAATCCTATGCTTTTTTATATGGTCTCGCTAGTATTTTTTGCAAAAAATATTCAAATATTTGTAAATTTTTATGCTTGTAATGATTTTCAGGTCAATTTTCTAATCGATTGTAAGCAATGTATTCTGTTTAATAATAAAGCCTATCTGGATAAGATAGGCTTTATTCGATCATTGTGACGTAAACAAATTACTTCGCTTCTGCAGCTTTAGCTTTTTCAGCAACGATCGGTGTCCATTTTTGCTCTAATCTGTCGATCGTACCATCTGCTTTTAATTCATCTAAAGCTTTATCGATCTTCGCTTTTAATTCATCATTGCCTTTTTTCAGTACAACTACTTGATGTGCCTCAGGATTGTTCACATCTTCATAAGGCGTAACTTCCATTTTTACATCGGGATTATTCTTAAGCAAATCATATAGTGTTGCCGCCTTGAAAGTCACTGCATCATATTTTTTCTGAATCAGACCTTCATATAGCAGGTAAGCGGTATCGACTTGTTCAAAGTCTGTTTTGCCTATTTTTTTCAAATCATTGACTTGTTTTACGCCTTTTACCGTTGCAACTTTAAGGTCTTTTAGATCTGCCAAACCAGTAAGTTTTGTATCAGGTAGATGCATAATTGCAGCTGGAGAGTAATTATAAGGCTTAGATAAAGTAAATCTATTGTTGCGTTCATCGGTATATACAAAACCACCGATAGCCATATCAAATTTACCTTTTTCAAGATCATCAAAGGTATCTTGCATTGTGCCACTAAAGATATCGGTTTTAAAACCAGCTCTTTCGCCAACTTCATGGATAAGATCAATGTCATAGCCTTGAAGATTGCCATATTCATCTGCAAATGAATACGGTGAAAAGACACCTGTCGTACCTACTTTTAATGTCGGTGCATCTGCAGGTAACTTACTTACAAATTTGCTATCGGCAGCGGCTGATGCATTGCTCGCTTCTGTAGAAGCACTTGTTACACCAGGTGAATTGTCAGAACAGGCAGTCAAAGAAGCCATGATGACTGGTAATACGTATTTAAATTGAGAGTTCATGCGAGAGATATCCTAAGTGTGTTACTAAAAACATACACAACGATTAACTTGGTTAACAAAAGATTAGCATGAAAAAATAGTTGCGGTTATTGTTTAAACTGATTTATTTATCGATATTACAGATTGCAATTAGACCAAAGTATTAGATTGAAATATTTTTGTTGATGAACTTCACATAATAATCTTAATTTTGATTAAAGTTAGACATTAAGGCTCACCAGTAACGATGAGCCTTAATCGATTTAATCGTTTAAAGATTTATCTTATTTTGCGAATTGACGAAGTTCAGAAGTTTATTTTTACTCCAATTTAGTCACCCTAGCACGTGCTTTCTATTTGCCATTTCTTAGCTGAGCTCAGGAACCCATTTCTTTTCTAGCTTTCTAATTGTACCGTCCGCTTTCAATTGTGTAAGAGCTTTATCAATTTTGTTTTTCAGTTTGATATCGCCTTTTTGCATCAAAAATACTTGATATGCTTCTGCATTAGAAGTGGATTCATAAGATCTAATATTCATTTTTATTTTCTTCTGATTTTTCATGATTTCATGGAATGTTGCAGAGCTAAACAATGCCACATCATATTTTTTCTTCAACAACCCATCGTATAAAAGATAGGGTGTATCAACGACAATATAATCTGTCTTGCCAATTGCTTTGAGGTCGTGTATTTGAGTTGAGGCATTGAGTACGCCTACTTTAAGATGTTTAACATCAGATAAGCCATTAATGTTGATATTGGGATCAAATAACATTGCTGAAGGAGAATAGGTATAAGGCTTGGAAAGTGCATAAGCATTTTCTCGTTCTTTAGAATAGGTATGACCTCCGATACCGATAGGATATTTGCCTTTTGCAACTGAGGCTAGGACTTCATTTGGCGTTGCACTGATCAACTCCACCTTAAATCCAGCTTTTTCACCAACTGCATGAATTAAATCAATATCAAAACCTTGCTGATTCCCATACGCATCAGAAAAAGAATATGGTGCTGTACTTCGACTGGTCACCACTTGCAATGTTGGTGCGTTCGCAGGCAATTTACTTACAAAATCATTGGCTTTAGCATTGACTTCATTATTCGCTGTTGACGGGCTATTTGACGGGTTATTTTGGCTATTGGTTGCTGCTTGATCAGAACAAGCCGATAAAAATAGCATAGCCATTGGTAAAAAATATTTATGCATCGAAAATTGTGTCATGATAAAGCCTCCTAGCCTTTTTTAAAAATAGGATTATTTTTTGTACTATACGCTCATTTTGTATTTTATGTATTATACTTTAAGCGAACTTAACCTATGATTTACAACATTTTTTTTGATAATTTTTAAAATATCATCTTAAAATTCAATATAGAATGTGAGACGATTTGCATTTTTTTTGGAAAATAGGGTGTGCAACACATGATAGCTGTTGCTATCGTAAATGGTTTTATCAACAAATAGCCTCACAAAAATATATCAGATAAGAGGATGCTTTTTTGATGTTCCACGCTTATAATAGTCCATCAATTTTATTACCCAGCTCGCTGATTATGCACGCATTTTATACCAAGCTAGAACAAGGCTGCCAAAAACTAAATTTAAATCTATCCCCACAAGTTTTACAACAGTTATTGGCGTATCAAGACGCTTTGAAGTTGTGGAACAAAGCCTATAATCTAACAGCAATTCGTGACCCGCAAGAGATGCTGATCAAGCATTTGTTAGACAGTCTGTCGATCTTGCCACATTTACCGCAAGGTCGATTACTAGATGTAGGCACAGGCGGTGGTATGCCAGGTATCATGGTGGCACTGAGTCAGCCTGAGCGAGCTTGCGTACTTTTGGACTCAAATGGTAAAAAGATTCGTTTTTTAAAACAATTGATTGCAGATATGAAGCTCAGTAACGTCATCGCTGTACAAAGCCGTGTAGAAGATACACAAATGATTGCAGACCTAGGACAATTTGATGTGATTACTAGTCGTGCTTTTGCGTCACTATTGGACTTTGTTGCTGCTGCTGAACCATATATGCATGAAAAAAGTATTATTGCTGCCATGAAAGGCGTGATACCACAAGATGAAATGGCACAACTTTCCCAATTTCAACAAAAAGTAATTGAGTTAAAAGTGCCTCATTTAGATGAACAACGTCACTTGATTCTACTTTCTCAGTAATCGCAAACATCAAAAACATGATGACAAAATTGAAAAAAGGTTAATTTTTTATGGCAAAAATCATTGCAATAGCAAACCAAAAAGGCGGTGTTGCCAAAACCACCACCGCTGTGAATTTGGCTGCATCTTTGGCAATTTTAAAAAAACGTGTTTTGTTGGTAGATTTGGACTCACAAGGCAATGCGACCATGGGTTCAGGTATCCAAAAAAATCAATTGAATTTTACAGTAGTTGATGTATTGCTTGATGAAGCACCAATTGAAGCAGCAATTGTTAAAACCGAAGCACTATACAAGGTACTTGGTTCGAATCGTGAGCTGGCAGGTGTTGAATTAAACATTGCTGATGTAGAAGGGCGTGAGTTTTTATTAAAAAATCATTTGCAAAAAGTCGCATCTGCTTATGATTTTATTATTATTGACTGTGCACCAAGTCTAAGCTTAATTACGGTCAATGCTCTGTGTGCAGCAGACAGTGTTTTGATTCCGATGCAATGTGAATATTATGCCTTAGAAGGCTTGGCGGATTTGTGTCAAACTATTGAGCGAATCAATCAAAGTCTTAATCCTAATTTAGAAATTTTGGGTGTGTTGCGTACCATGTTTGATGGGCGTAACGCTTTGGCAAAAGATGTATCACAAGAACTTGCTAATTATTTTGGTGATAAATTATTCCAAACCGTGATTCCACGCAATGTACGTCTTGCCGAAGCCCCAGCACATGGTATGCCTGTGATATATTTTGAAAAAAGCTCTAAAGGTGCAGTTGCCTATTTAAGCTTTGCCGCTGAATTAATGAAAAAATTAAAAGGAGTAAAAAAATGACCAAAAAACGTGGCTTAGCCAAAGGGCGTGGACTGGATGCTTTGTTGGGTGGTTTACAACGAGAACAAGCAACTATTGCAGAAATTCAAAATGATTTTTCTGAACAAAAAACTGACCACGCTGATAGCTCACCTGAAAAAGGCGAGTTGGGCAAAGGCGTTAAGCGTCAAAAATCTGCACAGCTACAACAAATCTCAGTAAAACTATTGCAACGTGGTGAATATCAGCCTCGTCAATACTTGGGTGAGAGTGAACTGGCAGAATTGGCAGAATCCATCAAAAAGCACGGCATTATGCAACCTTTGGTGGTGCGTCCAATCGATCATGAACGTTTTGAAATTATTGCGGGTGAACGTCGTTGGCGTGCAGCACAATTGGCAGGTTTGACTGATGTACCTGCTATTGTGCGTGATATTCCTAATCAAGTGGCAATTGCTTTGGCACTGATTGAAAATATTCAACGCGAAGACTTAAATCCGATTGAACAAGCTTTGGCATTACAGCGTTTCCAAGATGAGTTTGAGCTTAGCCACCAAGAAATTGCTGATACAGTAGGTAAAGCACGTGCGACGGTGAGTAATTTATTACGTCTATTGAGCCTGTCTCAGCCTGTAAAAAAATTATTGGCACAGCAACAGCTTGATATGGGACATGCTCGTGCGATTTTATCTTTGCCAGCCGTACAGCAAAATATGATTGCTCAAGACATTATCAAAAAAGGTTTGTCGGTACGTCAAACTGAACAATTGGTACGTCAATTACAGCAAAATGGTCAGGACGATAACAATACCAAGGCTAAATTTGCCGATGCTGATATTAAGGCACTGACTGAACGTTTGGCGGATTTTTTGGCAGCCGATGTACAAATCGACCATTTACGTCAGGGCAAAGGTAAAATTGTAATTAAATATCATTCACTTGATGAGTTGGATGGAATTTTAAATCAGATTGGCTCAAATAAAGCATAATTATGCTATGATATGTCGCTTTGTCAGTGTACAAATTTGTTGCTTATTGGTTTAAATACGATGACTGAACATCGTTTTGACCAATAAGTTAGATTAGATATCATCATTACGATGAAGGATACAACCATGTGGGAATTTATTAAGGCTGGCGGTTGGTTAATGCTACCGCTGATACTCTGTTCGATCCTTGCCTTATCAATTACGATTGAACGTTTTATTCGTTTGAAGCGTTCAAATATTATACCAAAAAATTTGATCAATGAAGTGCTATTGCGTAGTCAAAGTGGTAACTTAACAGTACAAGACGAACAAAGCCTATTTAAAAGTGCATTGGGTAAAGTGCTACAAAAAGGTTATACGCACCGAAACAAACATCCTGAATTTGTTAGCTTACAAATGCAAACTGAAGCCAGTGTACAAATTAGCCAATTAGAAAAAAATATCAATTTTATCGGTACGATCGGATCAATTGCACCATTATTAGGTTTGCTTGGTACGGTTTTAGGGATTATCCAAGCCTTCTTGGCTGTGAATACAGGTGGTATTACCGATCCTGCGTTATTGGCAGAAGGTGTGTCTAAGGCATTGATTACTACGGCTGCTGGTATGATTGTCGCTATTCCATCTTTGGTGGCATATCGCTATTTCCAACGTCACGTTGTTGAATTGGTGGTAGAAATGGAACAACAAGCAACGCTATATCATTCAATTTTATTCTATGGTCAAAGCGAACCACATAAAATTGGTGCAGAATCTACCATGAGTCAATTTGATGACTTACAAAAAAATATCACTGGCTAAGTCACTGAGGACAAGAACATGAAATTCAATCGTCCACGTGTAAATGAGATAGAAGTCAATTTGACCCCAATGATTGACTGCCTATTATTTCTATTGGTATTTTTATTGGTATCGACCAGTTTTAATCAGCACAGCCGTATCAACCTGAGCTTGCCAGATGCACAAGGCGTACCACCCAAAAACTTTGAACAACGTTTGGAAGTTGTGGTACAAGCAAATGGGCAATATTTGGTGAATGGTCAAGCATTAGGTGGTAATGATGAAATTCAATTGACCACCGCAATCAAACAAGCCACCAACAACCGTTTTGATATGCCAATGATTATTGCTGCTGATGCCAAAGCCACCCATCAAGACGTGGTTCGTGTGATGGATGTTGCAGGAAAATTGGGCTTTATTAATATCAATATCAGCACCAAAGTTCCAGCAGGGCGTGGCTATTAAGACTTAATTGATTCTTAACACTGCATTGTAATCATCAAAAAAAGGCGATAAATTATCGCCTTTTTCTAGGGTGTGTTGACATACAAAGAAAATTAGTTTAATCATTGCAATGAGTATTAGGGTGTGTTGACATACAAAGAAAATCAGTTATTCTGCTTATATGAATAGACTAACACTTACTGATGCCCAATGGGCAAAAATAGCACCATATTGTGCAGGCAAAGAGACCGACA
>NZ_JBHFHK010000009.1:0-51356 GCF_041928215.1 Hubeiibacter jixunmingi
CCATTGGGCATCAGTAAGTGTTAGTCTATTCATATAATCAGAATAACTGATTTTCTTTGTATGTCAACACACCCTAGCCATTCTTGGTAGTAACGACTTATATTCTGATAAAGAATATGTTAAAATCCGGAAGATTTAACTATTGTCGAGCCAACCCTATGATTATGTCTGAAAAAAGTCCGCATTATTCACGCATTTTACTTAAACTTTCTGGTGAAGCCTTGTCGGGCAATCGTGAAATGGGTATCGATGCACAAGTATTAGACCAAATGTCTTTATCTATCGCACACTTGGTCGGACTGGGTGTACAGGTTGGTATTGTTGTTGGTGGTGGTAATTTATACCGTGGTAGTCAGCTGCAAAAAGATGGCTTGGTTGGACGCGTGACTGGCGACCAAATGGGTATGTTGGCGACCGTCATGAACGGCTTGGCAATGCGTGATGCTTTGGTGCGTCGCAACATCAAAACACGTTTGATGTCTGCTTTGGAAATTGGCACAGTAGTTGAGCCATACTCAAGCCGTGATGCAATCCGTCATTTAAATAATGGTGAAGTGTGTGTATTTGTTGCGGGTACAGGTAATCCGTTCTTTACCACAGACACTGCAGCATGTTTGCGTGGTATCGAAATCGAAGCAAAATTAATTCTTAAAGCCACTAAAGTTGATGGCGTATATGATAAAGATCCAAATAAATTTGATGACGCAGTCAAATATGAACACCTTACTTTTGATCAAGTTTTGGATGAAAAATTGGGTGTAATGGATTTGACAGCGATCTGCTTGTGCCGTGACCATAATGTGCCATTACAAGTATTTGATATGAATAAATCTGGCTCATTATTATCTGTTGTGATGGGTGAGAAAGAAGGTACACGCGTCACCAACTAATCAGTTTTAGAATGCTTGATTGAATACAAATTCGCTCAAGCAGATTGATTTCATTTATTTTATTTAGATATGTAAAGAGAGATACGTCATGTTAAATGATTTGAAAAAAGATGCGGAACAACGCATGCAAAAAAGCCTTGAGTCATTAGAACAAGGTTTTGCAAAAGTCCGTACAGGTCGTGCTAACCCATCTATTTTGAATGGTGTAATGGTGTCTTACTATGGCTCAGACGTACCATTAAATCAAGTCGCAAGCATTGGTGTGGAAGACTCACGCACATTGGTCGTACAACCATTTGAACGTAATATGGTATCTGCAATCGATAAAGCCATTCGTGAAAGTGACTTGGGTTTAAACCCAATTAGTGCTGACGCAATCCGTGTGCCTTTACCAGCTTTGACTGAAGAAACTCGCCGTGATATGCAGAAAGTCGCTCGTGGTGAAGCTGAGCAAGCCAAAGTGGCGATTCGTAACATCCGTCGTGATGTGTTAGGTGATATCAAAAACTTAACCAAAGACAAAGAAATCTCAGAAGATGATGAGCGTCGTTCAGGTGATGAGATCCAAAAGATGACTGACAAATATGTTGCTGAAGTAGACAAGCGTTTAACTGCGAAAGAAGCAGAATTGATGCAAGTATAAGCGAGTATTTTTCGTGTCCTTATCATCATCGACAATTCAATCTGTGTCTAAAGCACAAGATGTACCAAACCATTTACCCCAACATATTGCCATCATTATGGATGGCAATAATCGTTATGGTAAGCGAAATCACATGGCAACAGGTGAAGGACATCGTGCGGGTAAAGACTCTTTAGATCCGATTGTTGAACATTGCCGAGCAATAGGCGTGCGGGCTTTGACTATTTTTGCTTTTTCTAGCGAAAATTGGCAACGCCCACAAGCTGAAGTTGAACTATTGATGCATTTGCTTGAAGAAGCCATTCATCAACAAATCCCACGTATGATTCGTCATCAGATTGCTTTACGTTTTATCGGTGATCGTTCTAAGTTGTCACAAAAATTGCAAGATTTGATGGCTGATGCCGAAGCACAGACACAGCAATTCCAAGCGATGACCTTAACTATTGCAATCAGTTATGGTGGTCAATGGGATATTGCAAATGCAGCACAGCGTTTGGCATTAGATGTCAAAAATGGCAAATGCGATGTCAGTGAAATCGATGAAAAATGTTTTCATCAATACACTTGTTTGCATGATTTACCTGCGGTTGATGTGCTGATTCGTACTGGCGGTGATTATCGTATTTCTAACTTTTTGCTATGGCAAGCCGCTTATGCAGAGTTATTTTTTACACCTACGCTATGGCCTGATTTTGAAATCGCTGAGCTAAATCAAATTTTGTGGCAGTTCGCTGAGCGTGAGCGTCGTTTTGGTTTGACCACAGAACAAGTTAAAGCACAACAATTACAGCAAAAAGATTCATCTGTAGCAAAAGATGCAGGAGATCATAATCAATCTTCGCAGTCTGTAACCGATGTTTCTTAGTTTTTATTTATAGAGCAACCATTTATGTTAGAACGTATCATCACCGCCATAGTATTGGTCGCAGTCGTACTGAGTTGTATGTTTGCAACCACATCTATTTATCCAATGCTTGTGTTGATGGTTTTGGCTGCTTTGGGTGCAGGCTATGAATGGTACAAACTCATGCCGCAAAAAGCGGAAATGAGTGATGATGTGATACCTGATGACGTTCAAGATAACGCACAGAGTCAGTCTGCCGAAAATAAAAAACGTGCTCCAAGTAAAGCGATTGCATGGGCGATGGGTCTAGGCTGTGCTGTGGTTGCATGGGCAAGTATCACTTATCTAAAAGATCTGTGGATTTTATTTTGGTTTGCATCAATCATGGTTTGGTTGGTCAGTATTTATTGGGTAAAACGCTATCCAGAATATGATGGTTGGTACAATGGCTTCTTGCCTATTATTGGTTTGATACTGATCGTTGCGGCAATTACTGCAATTTTCTCGTTATGGCATTTATCACCATGGTGGTTAATGTATGCATTCTTGCTTGTATGGGGTGCTGATAGTGGGGCTTACTTTGTAGGGCGTAAGTTTGGAATGCGTAAGTTAGCACCATCAGTGAGTCCAAACAAATCTATCGAAGGCTTAATCGGTGGTTTAGTGACTTCGAGCATGATCATTGTTATGGCAAGTATCTTTTGGTTAGATCTCAAGGGCATTGCTTTTGTTGCATTCTTGATATTGTCTTTAATTACCGTTTTGGCGTCAGTATTGGGTGATTTGGTTGAATCGATGATCAAACGCCGTGCTGATGTCAAAGATTCTGGACGTATTTTTCCTGGGCATGGTGGTGTTTTAGATCGTGTTGATTCTTTATTGGCAGCGGCTCCAGTTTTTGCAGCAGGTCTATATGTACTTAAATTAATGGGGCACAGCGTATAATGTTAAATGTTAGCATTCTAGGTGCTACTGGCTCAATAGGACAAAGCACTTTAAGAGTTATCGCACAACACTCAGATAAATATCAAGTTTTTGCGGTGTCTGCTTGGCAAAGAATGCAAGATTTGGTAGAAATTTGCCAAAAGTTTTCACCAAAAATCGTCGCTATCCCTGAAGCAAAAGTATCTGAATTTCAACAATTATTACAACAACAACAGTTAAAATCACCACAAATCGTGATTGACGATCAAGGTCTAATCGATATTGCACAACATAGTGATGTGGATATTGTTATGTCTGCTATTGTTGGTGCGGCGGGTCTGTTGCCGACTTTGGCAGCACTTAAAGCTGCAAAAAAAGTACTGCTTGCTAACAAAGAAGCACTGGTGATGTCTGGCGATATTATGATGCAAACCGCCAAGCAATCGGGTGCTACATTATTACCAGTTGATTCTGAGCATAATGCGATTTTTCAATGTTTACCTCAGCATTATACTTCTGATTTATCAGTGGATAAAAAACCTAAACAAGGCGTACAACAATTATTATTGACTGCGTCAGGTGGTCCTTTTCTCAATCATGATATTGATACCTTGGCAAAAGTAACACCAGCACAAGCATGTAAACATCCAAACTGGTCGATGGGTCAAAAGATTTCAGTGGACTCAGCAACATTGATGAACAAAGGCTTAGAACTGATCGAAGCTTGTCATTTATTCTCTTTAGATGAACGATTTGTTCAGGTAGTGATTCATCCACAGAGTATTATTCACTCAATGGTTCAATATGTAGATGGCTCAACCTTGGCACAAATGGGCTCGCCTGACATGTGTACACCGATTGCACATGCATTGGCATATCCAGAACGAATTGTTACAGACGTCAAAAACTTAGATTTGTTTGAAGTTGCAAAGTTAGACTTTTTTGCACCTGATCACGATAAATTTCCTGCTTTAAATTTGGCAAGACAAGCAATGCGTCAAGGTGGCACAGCCCCTGCAATTTTAAATGCTACCAATGAAATTGCAGTGAGTGAATTCCTACAGGGACGTTTAGGTTTTTTACAAATTAGTCAATTGGTAGATAAAGTATTACAACAAAGTCAATTTACTACAGCACATGATTTAGATGTTATACTACATGCCGACAACCAAGCACGACATGATGCCAAGCGATTGGCGAGTCAAATTTTTGCCTAAGTAATAGGATAATTTTAGCCTATGAATTTAATTTATTTCATCTTATTATTAGTACCACTGATTGCAATTCATGAATGGGGACATTTTTGGGTTGCACGGTTGTGTGGGGTGAAAGTATTAACGTATTCCATAGGTTTTGGTCCGACCTTGATTGATTGGACTTCAAAAAAATCAGGTGTCAATTATCGCTTGGCGGCACTACCATTAGGTGGCTATGTCAGAATGCTAGACGAGCGAGAAGGCGATGTGCCAAAAGAACAACAACATATGGCATTCAACCGACAAAATGTGTGGAAAAGAATCGCTATTGTGGCAGCAGGCCCGCTGATTAATCTTATTTTAGCTGTGTTTATCTTTTTCTTATTGAGTCTGCCTGCCAGTGAGCAGCTTAATACGCGTATTGGTAAGGTGATCGAAAATACACCTGCGGCAATGGCTGATTTGCGTGTAGGTGACAAAATTACCGCAATAGACGGTAAGCCAACGCCAACATTAGACAAGCTTAGTTATGCTTTACTTGATCGTATCGGTGAGACTGGACAGGTTAATGTACAGTTTGAGCGTAACGGACAAAGCCTAAATGCAAATTTACCGATTGAAAACTTCGTTCGTGATCAGTCTAAGTCACCAATGCGTACATTGGGTTTGATGCCATATCAACCTACTATTCCAGCAGTGATTGGACAAATTAGCGACGATGGTGCGGCAAAAAGACAAGGTCTGCAAAAAGGCGATAAGATTACTGCAATTGATGGTAAGCCGATTAAAGAATGGTCGGATGCAGTAGAAATTATTCAAGCGTCACCAGAAAAATTATTACAAATAAGTATCTTACGCAATGATCAAGCTATGCAATTGGCGGTTATGCCTCAGGGTCGCAAAGACAGTATGGGGCAACAGACAGGCTTTATTGGTGCTGGTGTAGAACGTGTCAATTACAATATTCCAAACGAATATAAGATGACAGTACAGTATAGTCCCCTTGAAGCGATGGGTGTTGCTGTACAAAAGACGTGGAATTTATCCACCATGATCTTAGGTAGCATCTATAAAATGATTCAAGGATTGATTGGTATTGATAATTTATCAGGTCCGATCACCGTGGCGAAAGTCGCTGGCGAAAGTGCTGCGATGGGTTGGCAGACCTTTTTTGGATTCATGGCGTTGATGAGTGTGAGCTTAGGTGTGTTAAATTTACTGCCTATTCCTATGCTTGATGGTGGACACCTGCTATATTATTTGGTAGAAGCAGTACGTGGACGCCCTGTTTCAGAGCAGATTCAGATTTTTGGTTTAAAAATTGGTATAGCATTGTTGGGCACAATGATGCTTGTGGCTTTGTTTAATGACTTTATGCGATTGTAATACAATCAGCAGCAATCTTGGAAGTAACTATGCGGTACAATTCTTTATTTATGCCTTTGGCTTTGGTGAGTGCAATGGCAGTGGCTCAAACTGCCCATGCTGAAAGTTTCACAGTCAGCGATATTCGTGTCAATGGTTTGGTAAGACTCACACCTGTAAGCGTGTACAATATGTTGCCGATTGCTACTGGTGACAACGTGGATGCGGATAAAGTTGCAGAAGCTGTACGTGCATTGCATGCCACAGGTCAATTTGATGACATCAAAGTACAACAGGTCAATAATAGTTTGATGTTTGACGTTGTTGAGCGTCCAATCATCGGTAATATTGAGCTTGATGGCAATAAAATGATTCCAAAAGAAGCATTGCTAGATGGCTTGAAAAAAATGGGCATATCTAGTGGTGCAGTGGTCAATCCAGCTGTTTTACAAAATTTACAAAATGAACTAGAGCAGCAATATATCCAGCAAGGTCGTTACAATGCTAAAGTGAGCGTTGAAACAATTGCTCGTGCGGGTAACCGTGTTGATATCAAAGTAAAATTTATTGAAGGTAAGCCTGCACGTGTTGTAGATATTAACGTGATTGGCAATACTGTATTTAAACCTGCTGATATTCAACGTGCTTTTGCATTAAAAGAAAGTAACTGGACATCGATTGTTACACGTAATGACCGTTATGCTCGTGAGAAGATGGCAGCCAGCCTTGAAAACTTACGTGCGATGTATCTTAACGATGGTTATGTTAATTTTAATATCAACCATTCAAAGCTTGATTTGAGTGAAGATAAACAACGTATTTTTGTAGAAGTCAGCATTGATGAAGGCAAACAGTTTAAATACGGTCAAACTCAATTTTTGGGCGATACATTATTTAAATCTGAAGAGTTAGCAAGTTTACAAGGTTTTAAATCGGGTCAAACTTACTCACAAGCACAAGTTGATAGCTTACGCCAGCAAATAATACGTAAATATGGCAACATCGGTTACTATTTTGCTGAAGTGAACATTGTTCCTCAAATCAATGAAGAAAGGCAAACTGTTGATTTGGCATACTATGTCAATCCAGGACAAAAAATTAATGTAAGACGTATTAACTTTACTGGTAATACCAAGACTGCAGATCATGTATTACGTCGTGAAATGCGTCAAATGGAAAATGCACCTGCTAGCGTAGAGAAGATCGAACTTTCAAAAATTCGTTTGGAACGTACAGGTCATTTTAAATCTGTAGATATGCGTACTACACGTGTACCTAACGCACCTGACTTAATTGATATTGATGTTAAAGTGGAAGAGCAAGCATCAGGCACAAGCTCAATTGCAGTAGGTTACTCACAAGGTGCTGGTGTAACCTATAGCTTAGGTCTAAGCCAAGCCAACTTCTTGGGTACAGGTAATAGTGTAGCGATTGATTTGTCACGTTCAGACAGCTTGGATAACTATAATATCAATGTTTTAGATCCATACTATACGGTTGATGGTGTGAGCCGTGGCTTTAATGGCTATTACCGTAAGACCAAACTCAGTGAAAAA
Source organism: Hubeiibacter jixunmingi (assembly GCF_041928215.1). NCBI lineage: Bacteria > Pseudomonadati > Pseudomonadota > Gammaproteobacteria > Moraxellales > Moraxellaceae > Hubeiibacter > Hubeiibacter jixunmingi. Next base: position 7,422 of record NZ_JBHFHK010000009.1, read on the forward strand.
CATAACGTCAGCAACTATGTGACGGACTCTGTCGGTGGTTCACTGACTTATGGCTATCCAATTGATGAAAATCAAAGCGTCAGTGCAACACTGAATGTAGATCAGACTAAAGTGACTACAGGTTCTTATGTTTCTACATATGTCCGTGATTATTTGCTTGCCAACAAAGGTAAAGCACTTTCACAATCTCAAGTGTGTACTATAAGTGGTCGTTCACCACGTGATTGTCCACAGAATAAATTGAAAACTTATGATTCATCTTTTGATGGTGACTTCCGTACTTATAATCTTAACCTTGCATGGGCTTATAATACTTTAAATCGCCCAGTATTCCCGACCAGCGGTACTTCACATCGTGTAGGTCTAGAAGCGGCTCTACCTGGTAGCGATGTGCAATATCAAAAGCTCAGCTATGATGCACAAGCATACTTCCCATTATGGAAAGACTTTGTATTACGTGGATACGGTAAGTTAGGTTATGGTAACAAACTACCATTCTATAAAAACTTCTTTGCTGGTGGTGGTGGCTCATTGCGTGGCTACGAAATCAATAGCTTAGGTCCAAAATATCCAGCAATTCATTATAATGCGCGCGGTGTAGAAGATCCTAAATTAGAAACAGTAGGTGGTAATGCCCTTGTACAAGGTGGTTTGGAAATCGTATTGCCGATGCCAAGTAAGAGTGACTGGGCAAGACAAATGCGTCCAGTGATCTTTGTTGAAGGTGCACAAGTATTTGATACTGATTGCAAAAACTCAACCGGTAACATCTTTGTCAATGGTAAAAACACAGACGCTAAACAATACTGTAAAGATAATTTTAGCTTCAGTGCCAAGAACATGCGTTACAGTGCTGGTGTAGGTATGACATGGATTACCATGATTGGACCATTGTCAATTAGCTATTCTTTCCCACTGAACAAAAAACCGGGTGATGACACCAAAAACTTCCAGTTCGAAATTGGACGTGTTTTCTAATCTAATTTTAATCAATAACCTCAAAAAAGATTGGTGCTTTGTCACCAATCTTGGAGTATTAAATATGAAATCTTTCGCTATAAAAAGCTTGGCTGTAGCAAGCTGTTTGTTATTTTCTGGTTTAAGTTTTGCAAACTATGCAATAGTTGATCTACAAAAAGCAGCACTAGATACCAACTATATGAAAACACAAATGGCAAACCTCGAAGCACAGCTTAAGCCACAACAACAAAAGCAAGATGCTTTGACTGTTGAATTAAGAAACTTGCAGCAAAAAGGTCAGCAGAGTGCAGGTCAGCTTAAACAAGCAGATATCGAAAAACTAGAGCAAGAGTTTGCATCAAAATTAGAAGAATTTAATCAAAATGCTGCAAGTATGCAGCAGCGTGCACAGCAAACTATGGCAACAATCAACCAAAATCTCGCCCCACGCATTGAGCAAGCGACCAATGAAATACGCGTACAAGGTAAGTATGATATGATTTTGGACAGCAAAGCGGTATTAAGTATCGATCCAAAAGCTGACGTGACTTCACAAGTGACACAAAAAGTAAATGCGGTATTGAAGTAATAAGAAGGCAAAAGTAATGTCAATTGATGTCAGCAAAATTGCACAATTTATCGGTGCAAAAATTCATGGTAGCGTCACTGAAGTGTACGACCTAAAAAGTCTAGAACAGGCGACGCAAAATGATATTGCTTTTGTTAATGGTGACAAATACTTAAGTCAAGCCTTGGCATCTCAGGCGGGGGTATTGATTGCCCCAGCAAACTTGGTAGATACGCTCAAGCAGCAATTCACTGTACTTGAAGTTGCATCGCCCTATGTCGCATTTGCAATGCTGACCCATTGGTTCGAAAAAACTGTCGCATTTAACGGTGTTAGTCCAACCGCACAAATTGATAAAAGTGCAAAAATTGGGCAAAATGTCACCATTGGCGATTATGTAGTGATAGGTAAGAACGTCACGATTGATGATGATTGTGTGATCTATCCGCATACATTTATTGATGCAGATGTCATGATTGGTCAATCAGCAATGATTCATGCCAATGTGTCAATTATGCAGGGTACACAACTTGGCAAGCGAGTTCGTATTCATGCGAACACTTGTATAGGCTCGGAAGGCTTTGGCTTTGCACCTTATCAAGGACAATGGTATCGTATTGCTCAACTGGGTAAAGTGGTGATTGGTAACGACGTTCGTATTGGTTCTAACGTCAGTATAGACCGTGGTGCTTTGGATGATACGGTCATTGACGATGGTGTAATTCTTGATAATCTAATACAGGTTGCACATAACGTGCATATCGGAAAAAACACTGCGATAGCTGCCAGTACCGTGATAGCAGGAAGTACCCACATTGGGGCAAACTGTGTGATCGGTGGTGCATGTGCGATTGCTGGACATTTAACCATTGCAGACCAAGTCAATTTGACCGGTATGGCAATGATTACCAAGTCCATCTCACAATCAGGCACTTATTCATCAGGTACAAGTCAGTTAGAAAATCAAGCATGGCGTAAAGCGGTGGTTGGTTTCAGACAGCTTTCGCAGACACCTATTCAACAGATTGTTAAGCAACTCAATCAGTTAAAGCAACGTATTGATATGCTTGAACACAATAAGTGAAATTGTCATGAGCCAAACAAGTACCAACGACACCGCTGAGAATTTAGCGATGACTGAGTTTAAAATTCCTGAATTGCCAATGTACACGCAAGCTATTCGTCAGTGCTTGCCACATCATTATCCGTTTTTGTTGGTAGATCGTGTCACTGAAATCGAAGGTGCTAAACGCATCCGTGGCTATAAAAACCTTACTATTAATGAAGAGTTTTTCCAAGGACATTTCCCTCAATATCCACTCATGCCAGGTGTATTGATGATGGAAGCCTTGGCACAATTGTCAGGCATTTTGGGTGTGGTCATTTTGCAAAATGAAGACACGCAAGGCGAGACATTTTTGTTTGCAGGTATGGAAAATGTGCGTTTCAAACGCCAAGTCGTACCAGGAGATCAGTTGCAGCTTGATGCCGAATTGATCATGAGTAAACGTGGTATTTTTAAATTTAAATGTAGTGCCTCTGTAGATGGTAAGATTGCCTCACAAGCAGATATTATTTTGGCACGCCAAACCTTAAGCGTGTAAAGTGTAGGAATTATGAGCGAACAATTGATTCATCCCACTGCCATTATTCATCCAAGTGCTGTACTTGCCGATGATGTTCAAGTCGGCGCATATACAATCATTGGTGAAAATGTACAGATTGGTGCTGGGACGGTCATCCATTCGCATGTGACCATTGTCAAAGATACCAAAATCGGTGAGCGGAATCAGATTTTTCAATTTGCTAGCGTTGGTGAAGACTGCCAAGATTTAAAGTACAAAGGTGAAAAAGTTTATTTAGAAATTGGTCACGATAATGTCATTCGTGAACATTGCACTTTACATCGTGGCACAGTACAAGATAAAGGCACGACCATCATTGGTAATCATAATCTGTTTATGGTCAATACGCATATCGCACATGACTGTGTAGTTGGTAATCATAATATTTTTGCCAATAATGTCGGTGTTGCAGGGCACGTACATGTTGGTGATTATGTGATTTTGGGTGGGAACTCAGGTATTCATCAGTTTTGTCACATCAATTCTTACAGTATGGTCGGTGCGGCTGCATTGATTGTTAAAGATGTACCTGCTTATGTTATGGCATCAGGTAATCCAGCGAAACCTCACGGTATGAATGTCGAGGGTATGCGTCGTCGTGGATGGTCGGCTGAAACGATTAATGGTCTAAAACAAGCATATAAAATTTTATATCGTTCAAACTTGACCGCAGCACAGGCGATTGACAAGATGCGTGTAGAATTATTGCCGCAATTACCAGAAGTACAATTATTAATTGATTCGGTGGCAAATTCACCACGTGGTATCGTTAGATAAATTCTGATGTATATGCATTACAAAAAAAGCGAGATTAATAAATCTCGCTTTTTTGTTTACTTGATTTTAGGGTTTGATTAGATTTTTATCACGGATTGCTTCTTTAGACGCAGGATATTTTTCTAGCAATTGCTTGTAATATGCGTTAGCTTGATTCGTATCACGATCCAAGTTTTGACTGATTTCTGCAAGACGTGATAGTGCTAGCGGTGCAAGGTTAGATTTTGGATATTTATCGACTACAATTTTAAAATTCGTTTTAGCACTCAAAGCACGAGGCGGTGTTAAGCCCAAATTGAATTCACCTAACCAAAAGTGAGCATTAGGAATAAGGCTACTGTTTGGATATTTTTTGATAAAATCTTGCATTGGCTGGATTGCTTTGGCAACACCTTCATGCTCATAAACTAACGATGCGGCTTGATATGCATCTTTATCAGACAGATTGTTTGTCGTCACTGCCGTTTTTGTGGTTGTCGTCGCTGTTGAAGGCGAACGATTGGTTGTTGTGGTAGCATTAGCAGTCTTATTTGTTGCTGTATTAGCATCATTTTGATTGGCTATAGTACCTGTGCCACTTCTGCTACTCGAGGTGTTGCTTGTTGCAGCAGATGAGTTGCGTGCTGTTGTACTTGTAGCTGAGTTATTTCTCGTTGTGTTGGTTGATGTTGTAGTAGTTGACGCAGTATTACTGGTTCTATTACCACTGGTGGTTGCAGTATTTGTCCTATTGGTTGTGGTAGGTGCTGCTGTATTGGTTGTTGTAGTGGTCGATGTACGACGTGTTGCAGCTGGACCCGCTGTTGTCGTATTCGTCGTTGCAGCATTGTTTTTCTGCATCATCTGATTGATTTTAGTATCTTGCTTTTGCACTGTTTCACGCAGTTTTTCCACCTCTAATTGCAATGCGTTGAGTGAAGCAGCATTCACATTTGTTGATGGCATGACATTTACTGGTGATGACGTTGCATCTGAAAGAATGTATTGTTCTACTGGTGCTGCAGTAACTATAGTACTCAAAGCTATGCTAAGTACTAGCAAGTTAAATTGGTTCATCATTTGTTTACCCAAAAAAACATAAATTACGAAGAGTATTAAAAAATTACTTAAAGACTACGATTTGAAATGTGTCAGTAGAATAACTTAAAACTTAAGATGAGTAAATGGTTAAAATTTGAAATTTAATAAAAACCAATAAAATTTTATTAAACAGCTTTACAATGAGCTAAGATTCTCATATAATACTTCACGTTATGATGACCCTGCTGGTGGTCTCGCAATTGTACTCTACAAACCCCGCCAGGACCGGAAGGTAGCAACGGTAGTAGAAATATGATGTGCCGAGATATTGCTAGTAGGGTCATCGCCATTTTAAGAACAATATTTATACTTTCAATTTTTCCCAAAGTGTTAGCCAAGTATCTCGTTAGATAAACTTGCCAATATATGAATATTATCTTCAAAGGTGCTCATTCTCAAAATGCATGACGATCAAATTCATCAAACATTACAGCAACATCATCTAGACCATATTGAACAGTTAGATAAAAATAATCAATTCGCTGAACTCGTTAATTATGTTTTAAATATTGAAAATTATCACCAATTTCCATTAATTCTTAATGAGTTAGCTAGAGCCTATAATAATCTATATTGGCAAAATAAAATCCCTGAAAATCTGCATTATTTACAACAAGCCGTAGATATTTTGCATAGCATTGCTTATTTACAAGATGATGAAGAGCATGCATCAGCTTGGCATTATCATATTGGTTATGCTTATTACTTTTTGGAAGATTTAACACAAGCTCAATATCATCTCAATCAAGTGGAGGATATTGTGCATAGTGGTGATTTACTTAGACAAATTGATTGGATGCAACGTCATCAGATCAGTGCGGTTGAAGCGAGTGTAGGGCATACGCATTATTTGTTAAAAGACCTAAGAGACCATTTCATACAGTATTGCCCTGATGTCTATCAAAGCTTACAGCCTGCTTTGGATTTAGCTACCATTCAGTCTTTTGCAAAAAATCATAATGTGGATTTACCAAACGGTTTTGTGCAATTATATGAAAGCTTTAATGGGCAAAAGCAACAAGATGTTTTGGCAAAATACGGCCATTTTAACTATTTTGTGCCATTAGAGCAGATTGAAATTTTGCAGCAACAATGGCAACAGCAATTGCGTGATTTTTTTGGTGAAAATTGGGAAAAAATCACTTTGACCGAGCAACAATGTCCAAGCCATGAATGGGTTAAGGCACAATTGTTTAATCCAAAATGGTTGCCGATTTTAGTTAATGATTTTGGCTATATTTGTGTAGATTTAGACCCGATTTATAGTGAAGATTATGGACAAATCATCCATGTCTCAATTGCAGAAGATTTGCAAGATTGTGGCGTATTTTATCAATGTGCCTCAATTCAGGACTGTTTACACGATGTTTTACTCAGTTTGCAGTATTTTCAAGACACACAAGAAGAACAATTTAATGATCACTTTATGGATACAACAACGATTTTACCGAGTTAAGAGCCAGACTAAATTAAGTTGAGAATTGGATTGATTATTCAAAAAACTCATCTTGCCAACGTTCTTCTGCCTCTTCAGTACTTAACTGTACTGCTTTAAAAACAATATCTAAGCTAAAGCCACGATATTGCAAAAAGCGAATTTGTTTTGCTTTCAGCTTGGGGTCTTTTGTAACATCACTGCCAAATTTACGCACTTTTAATTGATAAGCTTGTTTAAGCCAATCTATTTCTTCTAAAGCGTCTTCGGCAAGCTCAGGATTGATAGCGTGCTTTTTTAAATTTTGTTGAATGCGTGCCAAGCCACGTCCTTGTTGGATTTGACTGCGTACCAACATGCCCGCCATACGCTCATCACTTTGATAATTTTGTTCGGCTAACTCATCAATCAATAGCGTGAGTTCATCGGCATCTGCCCCAAAACTGAGTAATTTTTTAAATAAATCTTGTTTAGAATATTCTCGCTTTGCCAACAAAGCAAAGGCAGTGGAACGCAATTTTTGTCCTTTTAAACTTGGTTTTGGCTTGGCAATATCGTCATCATACATATTGGTTTGACCTCAAATAAAATCAAAAAAAGCATTTTACAAAAAGCAAATCGCCTTTAATTTAAACATTAAAGGCGATATTCAGAACATAATAACGAAGATTATTCAGGATCTGGACTATTGATAATTAAATCAAAATCTTCTTCAGCATCGTCTTGTCCGTGTTGCTCATTGTGTGGAACAGTTTTTGCCTGTGTACGTTCACGGATAATTTTTTCCAATTCTTCCGCAATCGCTGGATTTTCTTCTAAGTAGCGAATGGTATTGTTTTTACCTTGACCAATTTTTTCGCCATTATAAGAGTACCATGCACCTGCTTTTTTCACAATTTCATGCGTAACAGCCAAATCAATCACTTCGCCTAGGCGGTTCGAGCCTTGTCCATATAGAATTTGGAATAAGGCTTCTTTAAATGGCGGTGCCATTTTGTTTTTCACCACTTTGACTTTGGTTTCATTACCAATGATTTCATCACCTTCTTTCACTGAACCCACACGACGAATATCCATACGTACAGAAGCATAGAATTTCAATGCATTACCGCCAGTAGTGGTTTCAGGGCTACCGAACATGACACCAATTTTCATACGCAATTGGTTAATGAAAATCACCATACAGTTCGAACGTTTGGCATTACCAGTGATTTTACGCAAGGCTTGGCTCATCAAACGTGCTTGTAAGCCCATATGTGAATCGCCCATTTCACCTTCGATTTCAGCTTTTGGCGTCAAAGCGGCAACTGAGTCGACAACGATCAAATCCACTGCACCCGAACGCACCAACATATCGGTAATTTCTAAGGCTTGTTCACCATTATCAGGTTGTGAAACCAATAGGTTATCGATATCTACGCCTAATTTTCTAGCATATTCAGGGTCCAAGGCGTGTTCCGCATCGATAAATGCACAAGTTCCGCCTTTCTTTTGACATTCGGCGATGACTTGTAGCGTCATGGTAGTTTTCCCCGAACTTTCAGGGCCGTAAATTTCAACGATACGACCTTTTGGCAAACCACCGATACCGAGTGCGATGTCCACAGTCAAAGAACCAGTAGAGACCACATCAACTGCTTGTACTGTGTTTTCACCCAAACGCATTACGGTATTTTTACCAAACTGTTTTTCAATTTGACCAAGTGCTGCAGAGAGTGCTTTTGATTTGTTTTCGTCCATTGGATGAACCTCTATGTAAAATGAAGATAGATTGTTTTGCTATCACGATGAAGCCTATCATGGCAGAAAAATCGGCATAAAGCGATAGCTAACGATAATCTTGGCGACATAATCTGTCGTGCTTAGTGTTGTGGTTAAATTAAGTGATACTTGCACGGCGTAACAAGTTGTTTTCACTCATCCTGCCATACTGCATCATCGTGACTATGTTGAAATTTGTGAATTTGACGGCGATCACGTTTGCTTGGACGATGGTCGGGGCGAGCAAGATTATGCATTTTGCGTTGTGCTGCCAACAGCTCACGGCGTGCGATACTGACAGGTGTTTCATCATAAAGTAATCGGGCTTGCGGTGCACCACCACGCACTTGCGATAGGGCTTTAACCACTACAGTTTTTTTCTCAAAACCTTGTTGAATGGTCAATTCCATACCGATACGCACTTCTTTGGAGACTTTCACTCGCTCACCATCAAAATGTACTTTGCCGCCTTCAATCGCAGCTTTGGCAATTGAACGAGTCTTAAAAAAACGTGCTGCCCATAGCCACTTATCAATACGTACTACGTCTTGATGTTCATGCGATGATTGGGCTGATTTTGCCATATTTACTTTTACCTAATATGTTGAAATAAAGTAATCTTCTTAAATCATTACAAACAATGATTAAAATAATTTCAGTAAATCATCCAAACGATCTAAATGAATAAAATCGTCGGTTTGCCTAGCACTGTTATCACTGGAATCAGGCTGTAGAATGCTGATTTGATGCGCAATGCCAAACTGTTTACTGCTGTTTAATACGCCATAATTGTCATCAATTAATACGCTTTGGCTTGGATCAAAATTATGCAAAGCTTGGAGTTTTTGCCAAAAACCTTGTTGTTCTTTGGCAAAACCGAGCGTTTGACTGCTGACAATATGTTTGAAATAAGGGCGTAATGGGATATTTTCAAGCTTTAAAACTAAACTCTTTTCGTCAGCATTGGTCACCAACCAACATTCAATGCCACGTTGTTGTAAACCCTGTAAAAGCTCAAAACAATGCGGGCGAGCTGTGATACGTTGTTGATTTTCATACTGTAATTGATAAGGGTCGATGTCTAGTTTTTCCGCCCAAAAGGCAGTAGAATACCAATTGAGTGTGGCATGATGCTGTAAATAAAAGGCACGCAACTCGATACTGGCATCTTCTAAGCTTTCTTGATGGCGTTCCGCCCAAAGCTTTGGCAATAATGTCAGCCAAATATATTGGTCAAATGCCAAATCCAACAAAGTGCCATCCATATCAAATAGGGCATAGCGGATATCTTTCAGTGGTCTATTGTTCGGAAGATAGTGATTTACTGGCTTGTTATTAGATAAGTTTTTGCTCATTTTATGCTCGCATGTCAATTTGTGTATTGACTCATCTTAGCATTAATAAAGGAAAAAATGTACTGATGTTTTCACCTGTAAATTTAAATCAAATTGACGCTGAATTAACGCAACTTTGTCAAATTTTACAAACCGCAAGTGCGATTTTACAACAACAATATCAGCAATACTGTGATGGTGAAAGTTTTGATATTCAATCTAAAGATGATACGTCACCAGTAACGCAAGCAGATTTGCTTGTACATGATTTTCTTGTGGAAAAACTAAGAGAAAAAGATAGGAATATTCCGATTTTATCCGAAGAAGATAGCGACGTAGCAAGACAGACTTGGCAACGTTTTTGGTTGATTGACCCTTTGGATGGTACCAAAGAATTTATCAAAAAAACGGGTGAATTTACCATTAATTTAAGTCTGATTGAAAATGGTCATTCAGTGATTTCGGCTTTGGCTGTGCCATTACATCATTGTATTTATATCAGCCGAAAAGGGCAATTGCCTTATAAATGGCAATGGACAAATGATCATCAGATTTCACTAAGCCAATATCATGCTGAAAACGATACCAATAATTTACCCATCGATCGTCCATTAAAATTGGCTTTGAGCCGTAGCTACAAAAAGTATGATGATCAAGCCCAATCTTATCAACAAATTATAGATTTATTGGAAGAAAAAAATATTGAATATGAACTATGCTTTGCAGGCAGTGCCTATAAATTTTGTATGATGTTAGAGCATCAGATTGATGTTTATCCACGTTTGCATCCGACTTGTGAATGGGATACCGCAGCAGGGCAGGGCTTACTACAAAGTATTGGCGGTGAAGTGTTTGATTTAGTGCATCGTCCATTTATGTATAATCAACGCCATCGCTTGTTAAATGGGCATTTTATTGCGGTGCGACACGTGGTGTTATGGGAAGTTTTGGCGGAGCTGTACCAGTGAGGCGTTATGTCAAAAGATATATGAAATCAATTATCTATACTTTTACAGCGTCATCCGTCCTGTTTTGTCTTGACCTTCGGGTGCATCAGCAAGCAAATATAATAAATGATCAATCACCAAATCATTGACAGTACTTTGGTAAGCTTGTTTTGGATAGCGACTGGTATGATATTGTTTGGCGATGGCAACTTTATCTTGATAAAGCACCATTTCTAAAAATGGACGCAATAGCATGATTTTGGCAGTAAGCGGAATCCGATTTTTGGGTAAATGAATACGAATGCTCAAACCAATTTCGCCCTTATCTTTGGGAATAAAAAACACCGATACCCGATATTCATGGCTTTTGGGGGTGAAATAATCAATGCTCACTAACGCAGGAAAGCGAAAACGTGCTTCATTAAGATGAATACCTTTATCAAACAGACGATTGATTAAGCCATTTTGTTGTTGTACCAAACGATAATAAGTACAGAAACTGTGTTGATCATGAGTTTGTTCTATATCCATGGCTTGTGCGCTTTGATTGCGTAATAATAAGCGATGAATATAGGCGGTATGCGTTGGGTCGAGAATGTTTTCAATAGCATGAATAAAATCCCCTGTTAAGCTTTTAGTGGTTTCGACATGCTCAAAACCAGTGGGTGTGCAAAATTCAGCATAGGCTTGAAAAGGAATATTTTGCGTTAAACATACCCATATCCAGCCATCAAACTCATGACAAGCAAAAGCCTGCACACCACCATCAGCTTTTTGGCACATACCGCCTGAAATTTGACAGACCGCACCTGTAGCATCAAATTGCCAACCATGATAACCACATTGCAAACGTTGATTGACAATTTTACCCAAGCTTAATGGATAATGTCGATGCGGACAGCAATCATCAAAACACACGGCTTGCCCATTCAAACGAGCCAATACCAAAGCTTGCCCAAGCAATTTACTTGCAATAGGTTTATCTTTTAGCTGATGACTGGCAAGTAATGGATACCAGGCTTGCTTTAATTTATTGATATTCATTTCTATACCCCTTTTTCACTGATTACAGCTGATATTTTTGCAATAATTTTGCATAATACTTGATACTTAACATGCTTAAAACTCGCCACAATACCTGACGATACCATGGTAGATGATTTACATAAACTGCGATATATTCGATTTCAGCATTTGCACCGCGTACTTTTTTAAAATCTGATGCACCCGAGCTAAAATTTAAACGGACTTTTTGCTGCTGACAAATGGACATGGCATGTATCATACAACGTCGATATAAGCCAGCACTTTTTGGCAGTGTTTGGTCGTAGCCAATAATTGGTACAGTTGCGAGATCACCATCAATCACAATACCAACCACAGCGACACTGTTATGCGTACTGCTATCACGCAATAAGTACAAATCTAATAGCTGTGCTTGTACTGCCTGTTGCAAAAATAACTGACTAAACTGTACATTTTGTGTGGAATATTTTTGCAAATACAATAGATTATACCAATGCCTTGCTTGTACAAAATCTTCATTAGGGCTATCGGCATGCAATTGTTGAAAATAATATTTGCCATCTTGTAAAAGTTTTTGATCACGTTTGCTGTTGATTTTTTGCATGGCATATTGCCAATTATTTATCAAATAGACTTGACGAGATACCACAAAGCACCAACCTGCTTGTTTTAAGCGTTGTCTAAGATTAGGATAATGATTATCGTTGATAGAGCGAATCATTAATGCATGCGTTGTCCATTGTTGCGTAGCTTGCTCGGTCAGATGTATCATATCCAATTGCAAAAAATACTGGTCTAAGGTATTGGTCGATAGGCAATAATTATTGATACTGACCACACGGTCAATTTTCCCTAACTTGAGTAAATGAGAGCAAAAAGCAATCAGTATTTTGGCAGAATATTGTTGTAATGTAGGCAATTTATCCAGTTCGTCTTTGCCATAATCAATCATCATGGCATAAGGCGATGCGGTAAAACAATTGGCTGTGACATCATCAATTACGGTACAAGATATATTTTGCTGTGCAATATGCAAGTATTCTGCTTTTGCCTGCATATTGGCAAACAGTTGCGACAATGGATATTGCTGAAATAATTGCTGAAATTTATTGGCAACATTGTCGCTATTTTTCACAGTTTCGTGGCTAGTTTGCGGTTTAATTGTCATCGCCATCATACTCAATATCAAAGGTACTGGCATTGGTTAAGGGGTGTTTATAGCGAACACGTCGATAAAACATCTCACCCAAAGATAGCCATTGTGCATAAATTGGCAAATCCGCAATCACATCTTCCGCTCTTTGATAATCTTGCCAAAGCTGTTGCCAAGTACCATTTTTGATGGCTTGTATGCCGAATAATGCAGGTAGGCTTGCCCCGACACGCATTGGTTTGCTATCGTGGTTTTTTTCTAGGCTTGGATTTTCTACGTTTGGATTTTCTACGTTTGGATTTTCCTGTTGTTGCTTTTTGCTTTGTAGTTGCCCTTGACCATCAAAAGCCAATTGATGACGTAACAAATGTAAGCCACTAGTCGCACGTGGATTGCATTCTAACAACCATAATTGTTGACCATCATCAATAAAATCAAATGCTACTTGACCATGAAATTGATGTAATTGTGCAAATTTAGCCACAAAATCATCCAATCGAGCATCTTGTACAGGTTCAAAATAAGTAGAAGCGGCATCATTGAGTAAATAACGTGGACGATAAATAGCATGTGCTAAGATTTTGCCATGTTCACAGATGGCATAGTTACATAAGCCATCGCCTGTGATAAATTGCTGTTGTACCCATGCTTTTTTGGCTGAAATATCTAGAGACTGTATTTTTTCTATACTGACACCCCGCACCACCGAACGCCCAAATCGAGAATACACGGGCTTTAAAATGCTTTTTTGTTCGGTATTATCAAGAATAATCTTTTCTTTATCATTAATATAGCGTGTTTCTGGAAATTGTATGGCACTATCTTTGGGCATTAAGTCAAAGAAGCCAAACTTATCATGTAAGCCTAATAATAATGCTTTGTTCGGCATAAAGCATTTTTGCTGTTGATATGGACTCAGCGGTAATTTTGCCAAATAAAAAATATCTTCACAGGTTGGAACTAATATATCTACAGCATCAATCAGTACCATCATTTGCCGTTGATAGCCTGCAAAATCTAGTCGTGGCGATGGGATTTTGTGATAACTTATTTTTTTGTGCTTATTCGGGATTTTGGCAAAAATACTAATCGGAAATTGTAAGCCATCACAAAATAGCACTTGATGTCCGCCTGCCAACGCAAAGTTTGCCCATTCTAAAGCTACTGGTGCACGGGGTGAAGTAATTAAAATTTTCATGATAGATGTACTACGCGACGACGTTTTTGATGTAAGGCTTGGCTTTGATAAGCTTGGAAATGGTGTTGTAATGGCTGAATATCTAGACTTTGCCAAAGTTGATTAAGTGCCATGTCAACGGCTTGCTGATTTTCAATAGAGTCGGGAAGTAATTGAATATCTAAGCGATTGCCTTGTTGTGCAACATAATATTCTTGGACATCATCACAAGCGATGATTGCCCGACGGATAAAGTCGGCATATATCGGCACATCTTTGTCATCATGCAATGATTTCCCTATCAAAATATCATCACAACGCCCTTCAATGCCTGCTAATCGAGTAAAAGCACTACCGCAAGGACATGGACGCTCATCCAAAATCAGCACATCGTCAAGTCGATAACGAATTATCGGCTGACTACTGCGATGGAAGTCAGTGATAATTGGACTAAAACGCCCACTGGCTTGGTCTATCCAATCTTTTTCAAGATACAACATATCTTCATTAAGATGTAAATTGCCATGCTCGCAAGTATGTGCCAAAAAACCTTCTGTACATTGATAAATCTGATGCACCATCACACCAAAACGGTGTTCAATTTCGGCTTTGACTTGTGGTTCTAACACTTCAGCAACCGAAATAATTTTTTGGGGTTGAATATGTACATCGGGATGCTGTGCCAACTGTTGCAATACTTGAGCAGGGGCAATCAAAATACTGGGTTGTTGTTGATTAAGTCGCTGTATATGTGCATTCAAACCTGAAAATAAGTCATAAAATTCAAAGCGTAATAATATACTCTTTACGCTATCATACAAATTGCTATTGGCTCGCAGAAAAAATGCCACACTATGCCGAGCCAAATAAGGGCGTGGTAACATCCTTCTCAGCATATAGCCTGCCCAAAGTGCTGACTCATCTTTTGATACCAAAAAAATTCCCCGACTACCACTCGTACCCGAAGATAAACCAACACTGACCGAGCCGTATGGCGTATCAATGACAGGAGAAAAATCACGACTTTGTTCAGCTTGCAATGCCACCGATAATGCGTCATGTTCGCTTAATTGATAGCGGTTAATGTCGGCAAAATTCGCCATAAAGATTTTTTTATTGATGATAGGGTAGGCAGCTAGATCGCTACTGTGTGGGTAAAATTGACTATTATGTGTAGCCAAACGATGCTGCAAGGCGCGTTGCTGATGTTGTTGTAATTGTTCTCGATCTTGGTAATCTTTGACCGCAAAAAATGATTTGATGATTGCCCATTTTGATGCTTTCATAATTGTAATCCCAAATGTGCGAGCGTCTGACTACAATGGCTTGGAATCAGCCAAAGTTTTGGGTTATGACGATGTAATAATTGCAATTGGTCAATGCTCTGTGTGGTCTGTTTTTGATTATGCACGATGAAAGAAGTTAATGGATTGGCACGTTTATTCTCTGCAATACTGGCAAATCGCCATACTGCATCAGCCACGAGAAAAAACTCCCCTGCAAGCAAACCATAATGCCCTACCGCATGTCCTGCCAGCTCTATTGCGATTAAATCTTGACTGATGCGATAACCTTTTTCAAAAGGATAAAAATCTGCCGAAAGCTGTACTGGCGGTAAATCTTCGATAAATTGAATACGTCCTTGTGTATTATCCGTCCAATCATCAGGCAATAATTCAGTCAAAACACCTTGTTTAACATAGCGTAAACGCTGTGCTAATGCCTGTGCAGTAGCAAACTTTCCTATAAACATATTGGTTTTTGTAATAGAAAAGTCATAAGCCTTTTTCGAAACTAAAATTTTAGCATTTGGAAAATCCCTTAAACCTGCCACATGATCAGCATGTAAATGCGACAAAAATACCGTATCAATCTCATGCCGTTCATCACCCAATTGCTCGGCAATCGATGGACGGCTCAGCGTAACAGGTGTGGTGAGTGCATATAATTTTTCTGGAAATTTTTGGCAAGCGTGAAAAAAACGCTGTGCATAGCCTGTATCAAATAACAAAGTGGACTGATGTTGTGCATCAATCTGATGGCGAATGCGTGCCACCATAGCAGGGAATTGTGCATTCGCTAGACTTGCCCCACGCTGTACCATACACTCGGGATGGGTACAATAACCTGTATGATAAAAATCAATCTGCATCATATTTCCTATATATTCAATACTTTATTTTATTTTCAGCCAACCATTCGGCATAGCGTTGCAAACCAGTGTTGATATTAAATAATGGCTGATAGCCTAAATATTGCCTAGCTCGTTGAATATCTAAAGTCTGGTCAAAGGCAATCGTTCCTGCACTGTATCGTGTTATCAGTGGTTCTTTTTTACCTTGATTGAATAATTTGGCTTGAAATTCCATCGCTTTTGCAACTTGATCAATCACTGTATAAGGCAAATTTTTAAATTTGACATTTAATGATAAAGTTTGGCAAATTTTTTCATACAACTGCTTGACGGTATAAGGTTCATCATTGCTAATATTGAATTTCATCGCACGTGGTACATCATGTTCAGTTGCCAGCAACAGAGCATAAACGACATTTTCCACATAAGTCACATCTACCAAAGCATCACCCGCTTGTCTGCCATGACGTTGAATTAAAGGTAAAAATCCTTTTTCTGCAAGTTTCAGTAAACGTGGTAAAACCGCCGTATCATAAGCCCCAAAAATACCACGTGGACGAATGATGACGCTGTCAATATCGTAGGCATTTTGCACGACTTGTTCGGCTAAGAATTTACTATATGCATAATCATTGGCAAAATTTTTGGCAACGAAATCTTCTTTGACCTGTAAATGGTCATGGAAATCAAAATAAATACTTGGTGTCGAGACATGTATTAATTTACCAATATTATATTTTCTGACCGCATGAATGACATTTTCTGTCGCCAGCACATTAGCTTGATAAAAATCATCGAAATGCCCCCAAGGTGAAGATAATGCCGCACAATGAAATACCACATCAGCTGAGCTAAAATGTTGTAATACACTATGTTTATCTGCCAAATCAAAGGCATGAAAAGTGGTATTTAACTGTTTTCCGATGGTTTGATTACGCCCACAAGCGATAACACGCCAGCCGTCTTGTAACAGCTTTTCGGTTAAATTCCGTCCTAAGCCACCTGTTGCCCCTGTAACGATAGCGGTTTTTAAATTTGCCATAACATTGCTCCCAAACTGACGCCTGCCGATGTACCACATAGCAAGACTTTATCGCCTTTTTTGACAGGATATTCTTGTAATAGATGGTGTAGGGCAGTGGGAATTGACACCGCGACCTGATTACCGTGTGTAGAGAAAATATCTATGACTTTATTTTTATCCAAATTTAAACGAGAAATCATATGATTTAATGCACCACGACTGGCTTGATGTGGTACGACCCAATCAATATCATTTAAAGTCAAATCAGCTTGTGACAAAGTCTGTTGTAAAAAATCGGGCAAAGTATCTGCGACCAATTTATACAATTGCATACCTTGCATATGAAAATAAGCATGTTTGACATAATCAGCATGATAGGCAGGATGATAATGATAACCCCCAGCAGGAATCGTACAATATTCATAACCTTGCGGATAAACTGCAAAATGACTGGTAAGCAACTGACTGTGTGAACCATCTTCATAGTGACTACGCACAATCATCGCTGCTGCACCGTCACCAAAAATTGTGGAACTATGAAAATCTTGCCAATCTAAACCGACTGAAGCCACATCACAACTGACAATCAAAATGGTTTTGTAACGTGCTAATAAAAGGCTTGCCAAATCCAAAGCACGCAAAGCCGATAAACAAGTCATGTTTACATCAAAACCTGCGATCGCACGCGGGCTGTCGAGCAAACGCAAGGTATGGGCTGCATTAAAGGGAATGGCTTGTCGCATCGTTGCCGATGCATTAATGACGCAATCAATGTCAGTAATGGCTAAGTTTGCCTGTTGTAAGGCCATGTTGATCGCTTGTAATTGCATATTGTCGGCTGATTCATTTTTATCCAAAAAATAACGCTGACTTAGACCACTCATGCGTTCGGTTAATCCTGATTTAACCGCTAATTTCTCATCGATTTGTTCAGAGCTAACGCATTTATTTGGTAAACCTTTACCAGTGGCGACGATGGAAAGTGAAGATTTTTGCATATTTTTTCCCTTAAATACATCCAATACATTTTAAAATAAATATTTGTTGCTTTCGCTATCCAAATCAAATTTAAATTGGCTTGTTTTAAATCGATTAAGTAGCTTTGAAACGTGATTATACCATATTGAACGATAAAGTTTTGTGATACTCACTATCATTACTTGAGCAAACTAAATTGAATATGTTAGGCTAGCCTCAGCGTTATTTTACTTTTATCTCATTGTGAGTACGCAAAATGTCAGAATTAAGCTTATTGCCTGCAAGTATGTATGCATCGTTTGCGTTGCTACCGAGTCCCGACACGCCTGTCATTTTGTTAACGCGTCATTCTGTGCGTGAGTTGGGCAAAGGTTTGGGCTTAGCGAGCAATGAGTTGCAATTAACCGAGCAAGGACGATTGCTGGCTTATCATTGGGGCAAATATCTAAACGAAAACACCCGAAGAGATATGGGTTTATCGGTCAGTAGTCCAATTCAACGTTGTTTAGATACAGCGGTGTTGATGCATTGGGGGGCTATGCAAAATGCCTATCCAAGTTTTGAAGAGCAATGCCAACAGTTTGAGCAATTATCAGACCAAACCACACGTCATCATTTATTGGTTGAGCCAGGTAGTTTTGTGCTAGACCATGCGGTTGCATCGCCTTATTTTAAATCTTTGGGTGCGGTGAATTTTATTGATGCTTTTGTTAAAAATCAATTGCAAGGTATGAAACATCCTGTAGAAGGCGTGCTAGATATTTTGCAATATTTATTCCAAGTTTATGGCGAAATGTGTGACAGTCAGCCACGACAAAATCTCAAAGTTATGGTCAGCCATGATACGATTTTATCTGCAATTTTGGCGGTAATTTCGCAACAATTTAGCATGGACACCGTGCGTTGGCCTGAAATGATGGAAGGGATTTTATTGTGGTTTGAGCCGCATGATGATTTCGCCAGAAGCGAATTATTTTGGCTGTGGCGTGGGCAACAACATAGAATGGCTATATCACAGCTAATCAAATCTAAGCAATATTAAATCTCGTATATCTCAATTAAAAAAGCTGTAGACAACGTATTATCTACAGCTTTTTGATAAGGTATGTGAAAAAGAAAGTCATTCTTGATCTTCTTCATCCCATTTTTCAGCATTTTCACTTGGGTCGATACCACGTTTTTTCAAATCCTCTAATTTTTCTTCGAGTGTATGAAATTGTTTGGCATCGAGCATGACTTCTTCCAAGTGATTCAACTCATCGATTTGTTCTTGCACATCATTTGGATTGCTCATTTCTGTCTCCGATAAAAAATAACCTAGATCCACAAATTAACATGACTGACAAAGATGTAGTGTGTTAATTTGTTAAGAAATTGCTACTTTAGATGTGCAAGATGGCTTTAGTCTTCTAAGTACAAACCTTTGCCTGTTTGTGATACCAAGCTTTGACCGTTGCTCTCTGCTAATTTGATTTGTAGACGCAAATCGTTTGGAGAGTCTGAGTGTTTCAGTGCATTTTCATAAGTGATTTCACCCGCTTTATACAAGTCGAATAAAGCTTGGTCAAAGGTTTGCATACCTAACTCGCGTGAACGTTTCATCAGCTCTTTTAACTCATGAATTTCACCTTTACGAATATAATCCTGCATCAATGGCGAGTTGATCATGATCTCAATTGCTGCACGTCGGCTCTTACCGTCACGCGTAGGTACCAATTGCTGTGCAACGATCGCACGTAAGTTCAAAGACAAGTCCATATAAAGCTGACTATGACGATCTGCTTCAAAGAAGTGAATAATACGGTCTAGTGCTTGGTTGGCGTTGTTGGCGTGGAGGGTAGCAAATACCAAGTGACCTGTTTCCGCAAAGGCAACCGCATAGTCCATGGTTTCACGAGAACGTACCTCACCAATCAGGATGACGTCAGGTGCTTGACGTAGTGTATTTTTAAGTGCCACTTCAAATGAATCAGTATCGATACCGACTTCACGTTGCGTAATAATACAGCCAGCATGCTGATGCACATACTCGATCGGGTCTTCGATGGTAATAATGTGACCACGTGAGTTTTGATTACGATAGCCAATCAATGATGCCAAAGATGTAGATTTACCTGTACCTGTCGCACCCACAAAAAGGATAATACCACGTTTGGTCATGGCAAGTTCTTTTAGAATCGGCGGTAAGCGTAATTGCTCTGGTGTTGGAATGGTGGTCTCAATTTTACGTAAAACCATACCTGGTACATCACGTTGTTGAAATGCACTAACACGGAAACGAGAGGTCTTGTCACGGTCTGTGATGGCAAAGTTACATTCGCGTGTTTCAGCAAATTCTTTACGCTGTTTTTCACTCATAATGCTGTGCAACAAATGTGCTACAACTTCTGAGTTCAGTTTAGTTTTGGTGACGGGAACAATTTGACCATTAATTTTCATTGATGGCTCGACATCAACGGAAATAAACAAGTCCGATGCATTTTGCTTGACCATCATCGTCAATAAATCGTTAAAATCCATAGCTTAAAATACCTAATCATATTCGTAGTTTATTTTGCCTTAATCCGCTTGAATATATCCTTTTATCAAGCTTGATCAAGGAAGGGCTAACATCATTTGAAAATATAGATAGCAATTACATAAACGATTCTGGACTTTTCGCCAAGTTACGTGCCGCAGCGTTGTTGATAAATCCTTTGGCAACCAATTGTTTCAAGCTTTGATCTAGGGTAATCATACCTTGAGCAGCACCTGTTTGGATTGCAGAATACATTTGTGCAACTTTGTTTTCACGGATCAAGTTACGAATCGCAGGTGTACCAATCATGATTTCATGTACTGCAGTACGACCACCGCCATTTTTCTTCAATAGTGCTTGTGAGATTACTGCTTGTAATGACTCTGATAACATGGCACGTACCATATCTTTTTCTTCAGCAGGGAACACGTCAATCACACGGTCAATGGTTTTTGCCGCAGAGGTAGTATGCAGTGTACCAAATACCAAGTGACCTGTTTCCGCAGCAGTTAATGCCAAACGAATGGTTTCTAAATCACGCATCTCACCGACCAAGATAATATCAGGGTCTTCACGCAGTGCTGAACGCAATGCTTCAGTAAAGCCATGTGTATCACGGTGTACTTCACGTTGGTTGATCAAGCATTTTTTGGATTGGTGTACAAATTCGATTGGGTCTTCGATGGTCAGAATGTGATCATAACGATTATCGTTGATATAATCAAGCATCGCTGCCAAAGTGGTTGATTTACCCGAACCTGTAGGGCCTGTTACCAAGACGATACCACGTGGATATTCACAAATATCTTTAAAAATTTGAGTCAAGCCTAATTGTTCCATCGTAAGTACTTTAGATGGAATGGTACGGAATACTGCACCTGCACCGCGGTTTTGGTTAAAGGCGTTCACACGGAAACGAGCCAAACCTGGTACTTCAAATGAAAAGTCAGTTTCTAATAATTCTTCATAATCACGACGTTGTTTGTCGTTCATGATATCATAAATCAATTGGTGAACTTGTTTATGTTCCATTGCAGGGAGGTTGATACGTTTTACTTCACCATCGACACGAATCATTGGTGGCAGACCTGCTGACAAGTGTAAGTCTGATGCGTTGTTTTTCACCGAGAAGGCGAGTAGTTCGGTAATATCCATTTGTAATCCTTCGATACAAAAATGATGTAAAATTCTTGCTGTAAATGATACGTTTTTCAGGGCATTAAACCAAGTGTTTTTGTGATTAATTTATCTAAAATCCTTATTTTTTGCTAAACTAAGCGTTATGAAAGTCATCTGTACTAGTTATTTCATTATTTTTTGAAATATAATTTTCTATTTGGAGTCATTATGCCTTTGTCCAAACAATATCAAACAGTATGCCAACAGATTGCAGATGCTTGTCAGCAGGCAGGGTGTGAAATTGAAAATGTACAACTCTTAGCAGTATCGAAAACACACCCAAGTGATCGCATTCGTGCATTGTACGATTTGGGACAGCGTGCTTTTGGGGAAAATTATTTACAAGAAAGCTTGGATAAAATTCAACAATTAAAAGATCTAGATATTGAATGGCATTTTATTGGGCATGTGCAACGCAATAAAACCAAGCCTTTGGCGGAAAATTTTGCTTGGGTACATGGTGTGGATCGTTTAATCATTGCCCAGCGTTTATCACAACAACGTCCCAGTGATATGCCGGCTTTAAATATTTGTTTGCAAGTCAATATTGATGGACAAGATACAAAAGATGGCTGTTCACCGCAAGAAGTAGCAGATTTAGTGCGTGAAATCAGTGCTTTAGAAAATTTAAAACTGCGTGGCTTGATGGTTATTCCTGCACCGAATAATGTCCAAGCCTTTGCTGATGCACAAGTTTTATTTCAACACGTCAAAGCACATCATCAACAGCCTGAACACTGGGATACATTGAGCATGGGTATGTCGAGCGATATGGCGGATGCGATACAAGCTGGCTCAACCATGGTCAGAGTGGGAACGGCTTTGTTTGGGGCAAGAGATTACGGCAAAAACACCTAATCAGCCGACAATCTCAATTTTACTTTCGCCTGCACCAATGCTATTGACCTGAATTTGTACAGGGATGCGTTCGTGCATGGCTTCGATATGGGAAATCACCACTACTTTACGCCCTTGACTTTGTAATTTATCCAACGCATCCATCACCAAATGCAAAGAATTCGGGTCTAAAGTACCAAAACCTTCATCAATAAATAACGATTCTAATTTTAATGAACCCGATGCAAAATTCGCCAGTGCCAATGCCAAAGCCAGTGCTACAATAAAGCTTTCACCGCCCGAAAGTGACGCCACAGCACGTTTTTCACCATTCATATCATGGTCGATTACTGCCAAACTTAGACTATTTTCAATACGCTCTAATTGATAACGTGGGGCGAGTGGCTCAAGCTGTAGATTGGCATATTGCAATAACATATCCAAATAATATTGCTGAGCATAGGCACGGAAGATTTTACCGTCCGAACTACCAATCAAGCTATGAATTTTATACCAACGCTGTTGTTCTTGCTGTAATAGCTCAATTTGTTTCTGCTGTTGTTGTTGTTTTTGCACGGCTTGTTCTTGCTGTAATAGCTGTGCTTGATATTGCTGTAACTGCTGTTGTAAGTGTTGTTGCTGTGCTTGCAATGCTTGTAATTGCTGTTCAATTTCAGCCAGAGCCAATGGCTCAACATGTTGCAAGGCTTGATGCTGTTGCAATTGCTGTTTCAAGGTATCGCATTGTGCGGTTAAGCTGATGATTTTTTGTTGATAATCTGACAAAGTCTGTTGCAATTGCTCAATAGGATGTTGTTCGCTCAATGCCAACATTTGTTGCAATAACGCATCATCAAAATCATTATGCTTCGCCAACCATTGTTGTTTAACTTGCTGTAATTTCTGAATTTGTTGCTGTAGGTGCGATAGATTTTCATCCATCAATTGCTGTTCGGTATGCTGTTTGTGCAGTTGCTGTTGGGCATTTTGCAAGCTATTTTGAGCGGATTGATATTTGCCTTCTACATCTTGATAATCTTGATCAAACTGCTGTTGCCATGCACTGGCTTGGCTAAATACTTGTGCTGTCGGGTAATTTTGCATTAATTCAGTCAGCTGTTGGCGTTGTTGCTGACCGCTTTGCGTCATTTGATCCAACTGCTGTTGCTGTTGCTGAACATGTGCTTGTAAATGCTGTTGCTCAAATTGCAATTGATTACATTGCGTTTGCAGGTCATGAATATGTTTTTCAATCGTTAATAATTGCTGTTGTATATTGCTATGGACTTGAATATCTTGAGTGATTTTTTTGCAAAAATCATGAATATTCATTTGTTGTAAATCATGGTTTTCCAATTGCGAGAGAATATGTTGATATAATTTTTGATAATCCTGCTCGGCAAGAATAATATTTTGATAATGCTGATAATCATTTTGCATTTGTTGTAATTGCTGTTGATAGACTGCATATTGATTTAACTGCGATTGCAATTGCTTTTTATGATTTACTGTATTTTGTAAATCTTGTTGATAATGTACTAGCAAAGATTGAATTTCAGCAAGGTTTTTATTTTCAATAAATATAATTAATTTTTGCTTTAAATCATCTGTTTCAGCTTTAAAATTTACCAAAATATCATGACTAAAATCTTGCCAATCGGTTTCGGCAAGTTGTAACTGTTGTTGTTGCTGTTGTAATTTGGTTTCACTGGCAACATATTGATATTTCGCCTGTTCTAACTTTTCTAAAGCTAGGTTTTGCTGTTGCTCGGCTTGCTGTAATTGTTGCGATTCTAATTGCTGTAAGGCATCGTTAATCAGCTGTTCATGCTCAATAAAAGGATGATTTTGACTACCACAAACTGGACAAGCTTCATTTGGTTGTAACTGCTCACGCAATTGCACCACATAATCCGTGCGTAATAATTTTTGCTGTGCTAAGACTTTTTGAATACTGGCAAACTCTTGCCGTGCGGATTGATATTCAGATTCAGCGGTTTGCTTTAGTTTTAAATCGTCGTGATATTGTTGTTGATATGCAGAAATTAATGCTTGCATATCTTGTAGCGTTTTTAATTTTTGTTCTGCTTGTTGCAAGGTTTTAATCATAGATTCTTGCTGTACAAAAGATTGCTCAATATACTCTAAATCATTTTTTTGTATATTGATTTTCTCAAAAATTTGCGTATTTAAAGACTGTATATCTTTTAAAATATCTTGATTATGATTATCTAAAATAGTATCCGAAGTAATATTTAGATCCAAACCCATTTGATAAATTTTTTCTGTCAATTGTTGCTGTAATTGATGAACATTTACTTGTGATAAATGATGATTTAATTCATGAATTAAATCTTGATAATGTTGATAAGCCTGTTTAAGTTGATTAACCTGAATTAAGCTTGATTTTGGTTCATTTAATAACTCTTTTAAATAAATAAACTTTTGTAATTGCTGTTGATAATCAGATTTTTTCTGTTGTTTTTGCTGTAAATCAGTATTGTATTGCTGATGCTGTTGCAATACTGTATCAAATTTTTCTTTTTGTAGTTTATGTTGGTTTTGGATATTTTTATATTCTTGACGCATATTTTCTAAAGATACATCAAGTTTAATCGCTTGTTGAAAAATCGGCTGTAATTGTTGTTGTTTTTGTTTAAATAAATTAAATTGCTCGCTGGCTTGTGTAAAAAGCTGTTGCTGATGTTCGGCTTGTGTTTGACTATGCTGTATAGCTTGTTGTAATTGAGCTTGTTGCTGTTGTGATTTTTTAAGTTGTTGATTAGTTGAAGAAATTTGCTGTAAAGTCGGCTGAATTTGCTGTACTTGTTGTAAACGTTGAATTTGCAAACGCAATTGATCCATCTCTGCTTGTTGGTTTTGCTGTTGTTGTAAGGTATATTCGGCTTGTTGCAGTTGGGTACTTAGATTATTCAGTTGAATATACCAAGCCTGTTGCTGTTTATATTGCTCGTGCTGTAGTTGATTATCTTTGAGTTGCTGTTCAATATCATTTTTTTGTTGTTTTAAAATATTCATCTCTTCATCAGATAATAATTCAATAAAACCCAAAGCTTGTTTTAAACTGTTTAATTGATCAGTATAGCTTTTATGCTTTAGATGGGCAGTTTTACCAATTTCAGCATAGATTTCTGAATTGGTGAGATATTCCAAAACATTGGCACGCTCTTCATCATTGGCTTTTAAAAAAGCCACTACTTCAGATTGAGCCAATAATACTGCGCGAGTAAATTGTTTAAAATCCATACCAATTAATTGATGGATTTGATGTTCAAAATCGGTTTTTTTATGGGCAAGTAGTTTTTTATCTTCAATACTGATCAAATTGCGTTCAAGTTTGATTTTACCATTGATTTTTTTATGGGCACGCGTGACCGACCAACGTGCGGTATAGGCTTTTTGATCCAAACCCACAAAATCCAGCTCGGCATAGCCACTGACACAGCCACGACGTAAGATATTGAGTGGACTTTCTAAGGTCAATAATTCGCCAGAACTATCTTGTACTTTGGTATTTCTGCCTACAGATTGTAGGCGTGGGATTTCATTAAATAACGCCAAACAAATTGCATCTAAAATGGTCGATTTTCCTGCACCAGTACGCCCAACAATGGCAATCAAGCTACTATTTGCCAAAGGGGCTTGTTCAAAGTTAATCTCAGCTTGCTCACCTGCTAATGATGCCAAATTATTGATTCTTAATCTTAAAATTTTCATTTTATTCTCCAAATAGACTAAACTTTTTTATTGCCTTGTTGCTCTTGTAAAGCATGCGTAGCAGGTTCAACCAAACTGTCAAAATCTTGGTAAACCTGTTGATCTGCTGAATAATTTTTTTCCCAAATGGTGCGGAACAATTGTTGCGGTGTCGGGGCAACCATATCAATATCGGTATGTTGCGGTGATTCAGTTTGTTTAATTTGTTTCGATGTACGCTGGATTTTTAATAAGCGATAGCTATCTGGGACAAGGTTATTTTCGATTTTATGGCGTAAATCCAATGGCGTAGGACCTTCGCATTGATATTCCACATAGACATAATCTCGCTGTTGTAGTGGGCGTGGTTGGGATGGTAGCTCGCTTAGTTGTTGTAAAATGTCATCAATTTCACCACGAATATGCAGAATTTCGACCGAACGTGGAATATGTAGGGCATTCATTTCGATACGATGTTCAGTATCTTGAGTTGGGTCGATTTTAACACTAAGCACTTGATGTTGATATTTTTTTTCACTTAAAGACAAAGGAATTGGCGAACCACTATAACGAATATGCGGATATTTGACTTTTTGCGGTTTATGTAAATGCCCTAACGCCACATAATCCACACCATCGCCAAATAGTTGAATTGATAAAGCATCTTCATTGCCAATTACAATCGGGCGTTCTGATTCTGACACTTCACCACCTTGTAAATGGGCGTGTGACATCACAATCAAGGCTTGATGTGGCTGACAAAGATTTCTAGCAGTAGCAATTAGTTGGCTGTGAATGTAAGCAATCGCACTATCATGCTGTTCGGTCTGACGATTAAACCCCGTGATTTCTGCCGAACGTAAATAGGGCAGTGCCACCACCCAAGCGACAATTTGTTGCTCTCGGTTATAAATTGGCACGATTAATTTTTCGGTATTTAAAATTTTTTCAGTTTTGTTTTGGGTATTTTGATGGTTCTCTTTATCATTTGTTTTCTCTTGTTGCGAGGTTTGCCATTCAATCGTGCCAATCGCTTGCGTTTGATATTTGCTTAATAACGGGGCGACTTGTTCAATGCGATAACCCGAATCGTGATTACCGGCAATCATCAAAATTTGTAAATGCGGAGCAATGGCATGAGCCTTGGCAATAAATTCATACAGCTGTTTTTGGGCGTGGGCAGATGGATTGACCGTATCGTAAATATCGCCTGCAATCAGTAGAGCATCAGGTTGTTGCTCGGCAAGCTGTGCAATCAGCCAATTTAAAAATTGCTGGTGTTCAAAATCTCGCGGATAATGAAAAAATAACTGACCCAAATGCCAATCAGAGGTATGAAAAAAATGAACTGCCATGCTTTTGCCCTTATTCTACTATAATTGAGTTAAAACAACAGCTTAAATCCAATAAGCGATTTGCATAGCCCCATTCGTTATCATACCACGCCAGCACTTTGGCATGCTTACCCAAAGACATGGTTTGTAAACTATCGACAATCAAAGAATAAGGCGAATGATTAAAATCACTGGATACCAAAGGCTGATCAGTGACTTGCATAATCTCGGCATAATCTTGGCGAGCGGCTTGATTTAACACTTGATTAATTTGTTCTGCGGTGACGGATTGGTTAAAAATTACACTTAAATCAATCATTGCCACATTAATGGTCGGCACACGAATCGAATAACCATCAATGCGGTCTTGCATATGTGGTAATACTTGTTTTAATGCTGCTAAGGCACTCGATGTGGTCGGAATAATATTATAGCCCGCACTTCTAGCACGACGCAGGTCACGGTGTGCATGGTCGAGTACTGCTTGATCGGTAGTTACCGCATGCACTTCAGTCATCAAGGCACTTTCGATAGCAAAAGCATCATCCAAAATTTTGACCAATGGCACTAAGGCTTGCGTGGTACAAGATACGCTAGAAATAATCTGATGTTCTGGGCGTAGGTCTTGCTGATTGACCCCATAGACAATCGCAATATCTACACTATCAAACGGTGCCGCGCCGATAATGACCCGTTTTGCCCCTGCTTGTAGGTGACGGCTGGCATCTTGGCGAGAGCGGAAAAAGCCTGTACATTCCAAAGCCAAATCAATATTTAAGCTATGCCATGGCAATTGTTCTGGATTTTTTTGTTGATAAATATCAATAATTAAGGGTTCGCTATTTGGATTTTTTTGATGATTTTTATAGATATGAAATTGAGCTACGGCAGTATGATTTTTATCATCTGCGTGTGGTTTAGAATTGTCGGGATAGACCACTTGCACATCAGCAGGAAAGCGTCCATGCGTACTGTCAAACCGTAATAAATGTGCCAAGGTTTCTGCATCGGCAATATCATTAATCGCCACAATCTGTACATCTTCCAAAGCATAGCCTTGCTCGAACCACACGCGCTCAATCCATGCCCGTAAAACATTGCGTCCGATACGTCCAAAGCCATTGATTGCGATACGTTGCATAACGATTTCCCACAAGTCCACATAAAAAACAAAAGCATAGTATAGCGGAACTTGGTGGACAGTTATATTGTTTCAGTAAAAATTTAAGGACGAGATTTCTTTAAAAATCAGATGGCTTGATAAATTATTATGCCTGATGAGAATGTATCGCTAATTTGCAAAGCAATAAAGACGAAAACATAATAAAACTTGGTGCAAGATAAAATTTTCGTTATACTAATTGTCATTTAAATTAACAAGCCCAAAGGTTAAACCTAAAGATGACTACTGCTGTAAAAACATCTGCCGAAATTCGTGAAGCATACTTACAATTTTTTGAAAGTAAAGGACATACCCGTGTTGAGTCTAGCTCGTTAGTGCCAAATAACGACCCGACTTTGCTATTTACCAATGCAGGCATGAACCAGTTTAAAGACTGCTTTTTGGGCTTGGACAAACGTGCTTATACTCGTGCTACCACATCACAAAAATGCGTGCGTGCAGGCGGTAAACACAACGACTTAGACAATGTCGGCTATACTGCTCGCCACCATACTTTCTTTGAAATGTTGGGTAACTTTTCTTTTGGTGATTATTTCAAAACTGATGCGATTCATTATGCGTGGGAATTTTTGACTTCACCACATTGGTTGAACCTACCACAAGACCGCTTATATGTGACCATTTATCACACTGATGATGAAGCCTTTGATATTTGGCATAATGGTGTAGGCATTCCTGCCGATCGTATTATCCGTATCGGTGACAATAAAGGCGAAAAATACGCATCAGACAACTTCTGGGCGATGGGTGATACGGGTCCTTGCGGTCCATGTACCGAGATTTTCTATGACCACGGTGAGCATATTTGGGGTGGTTTACCGGGGACGCCGGAAGAAGATGGTGACCGTTTTATTGAGATTTGGAATAACGTCTTTATGCAATTCAACCGTACAGCAGACGGTGAAATGCATCCATTGCCTGCACCGAGTGTCGATACAGGCATGGGCTTAGAGCGTATCTCTGCAGTATTGCAACACGTTCATTCAAATTATGAAATTGATTTATTTCAACATTTAATTCAAGCCGCTGCCAAGATTGTTGGTACAGATAACCTTGACCAACCGTCTTTACGTGTGGTGGCGGATCATGCTCGTTCATGCTGTTTCTTGATTGCCGATGGGGTGAATCCATCTAATGAAGGACGTGGCTATGTGTTGCGTCGTATCATTCGCCGTGCGGTACGTCATGGCTACAAATTGGGTGCAAATGATACTTTCTTCTATAAAATGTTGCAGCCATTGATTGAAGTGATGGGCGAGGCTTATCCAGAATTGGCAGAACAAAAAGCCCGTATCGAAGCAGCTTTGATTAAAGAAGAAGAACAATTTGCCAAGACTTTGGAACAAGGTTTGAAGTTGCTTGAAGCGGAATTGGCAAACCTAAAAGGCAAAGAAATCCCTGGTGAAGTGGTGTTTAAATTATATGACACTTACGGTTTCCCTGCGGACTTGACTGCGGATATTGCGCGTGAGCGTGAATTAACCATTGATGAAGCGGGCTTTGAGCGTGAAATGAATGCTCAGCGTCAGCGTGCCAGAGAAGCAGGTAAATTTAGCGTTGATTATAATAGCATCATCAAAACCGATGAAATCACGTTCTTTAATGGCTACAGTGCTACGCATCGTCAGGGCAATATCGTTGCCATGTATCGTGATGGTGAGTCAGTAGAAGAAGCTTTTGAAGGCGATGAAGTCTTAGTGATTCTCGATCAAACACCTTTCTATGCAGAAAGTGGCGGTCAGGTGGGTGATACAGGTACTTTAAAAAGCGAAACAGGCATTTTAGAAGTACACGATACACAAAAATCAGGTGCAGCTTTTGTTCATCAATGCGTGGTGACAGTCGGTAAAGTCAGCACCAAGCAAAATGTCGATGCACAAGTACAAGAACAGTTACGCAGTGCGATCATGCGTAACCACTCGGCAACGCATTTATTGCATGCAGCATTGCGTCAAATTTTGGGTACACATGTACAACAAAAAGGCTCATTAGTGGCAAGTGATTTGTTACGTTTTGACTTCTCGCATGACCAAGCCGTGACTTTGGAACAATTGGATGAAATTGAGCGTTTGGTGAATGCTGAAATCATTGCCAATACCGCAGTCACCACTGAAGTGCTTGATATTGAAACTGCAAAAACACGCGGTGCGATGATGCTTTTTGGTGAGAAATATGGCGAAAAAGTCCGTGTATTGACCATGGGTACAGTCAAAGACGAACGCCCATTTTCAGTAGAGCTATGTGGTGGTATCCATGTGGCAAATACGGGTGCAATTGGTTTATTTAAGTTTATTTCAGAAGGTGGTGTAGCTGCTGGCGTGCGTCGTGTCGAAGCTGTGACAGGTATGCGTGCGGTGCAATTAGTACAGCAACAAGAGCAAACCATTCGTCATATCAATGACTTATTGAAAGCCCAAAAAGACCAAACTTTGGATAAAGTCAAAGCCAATGTTAGTCAAGTGACGGCTTTACAAAAACAAATCGAACAGCTCAATCAGAAATTGGCACATGTTCAAGCCGCTGAATTGTTAAGCAGTGTACAAGAGATTGCAGGACGTAAAACCTTAATTGCTGTGGTGGACAATATGGATGCCAACAGTGTACGTCATTTGCATGACAGCGTTAAATCAAAACTTGATGATGCGGTGATTGTTTTGGCAGGTGTTGCCGATGATAAAGTGAGCTTGATTGCATCGGTTGCTAAAGCACATCATGACAAGGTCAAAGCAGGTGATATTATCAAACATCTTGCAGGCTTGATGGGTGGTAAAGGTGGCGGTAAGCCAGATTTAGCCCAAGGTGGTGCAAGCTATAGTGCTGATTTGCCACAACATATGGACGCTTTAACAGCATGGTTGGCTGACAAAGTATAATTTCTCAAAAGCATGGCGAAAAGGCTTGTAAAAGCATTTGTAAGAAGACAGTAAGCTGTCATTATTCTATCGCCAAAACTGTTGTATGATGATTGCATCATAAGTTTAAAATTTAAACTTGTGGTGCAATTTTTTTGAAAAATAAAGTTATTAAATATTGAAATTATAATAATTTTATTTTATGCTTAAAGGCTTGCTTGGAGTATGCTGATGTTAAATAATAAGCGACTTATTGCGTTGTTTATCATGATGTTGGCAATATGCTCATCTATCACTACCAGTCAGGCAGGGCATTTTATATTCTAAATGTGCCTGAAAAAGCGGATGATTATTGCCGTCATATGCCTTTTGATTTTGTCGATGATAAGGTGCGTGCCGATCCAAGTGTTAGGATTATCGTTGAAAAGCCCGTGCAATTGACGTTTAGCCAATCGGGTTGGCGGATATTTCGCCCTGTGACAGGGATGAAAATTACTGCCAATCACCGAGAGATTGCAGCGAATAAGTTATCCGCACGGCAATATCAATATCTGCTTAAGCCCTTGCCCGCAGGACAATTTTATATTTTAGGTGGTGAACTGACATCACCGACCACAGGTTTACGGGTTTGTGTTCAAACGTTGAATACAAACAAAACTCAACCTTAAACGATGAATTTCAAAAAGGTGTTGAATATCGTTTAAGTCGTTTTTATTGCTAAGGAATACCAATGGCACTAATCGTTCAAAAGTACGGTGGTACTTCAATGGGTACACCCGAGCGGATTCTGAATGTCGCTCGTCGTGTAAAGCGTTGGCATGATCATGGTCATCAAGTGGTGGTGGTGGTTTCTGCCATGAGTGGTGAAACCAATCGTTTGTTGGCTTTGGCAAAATCAATTACCGATACGCCAAATCCACGCGAACTCGATCAAATGGTATCGACAGGTGAGCAAGTGACCATTGCCATGTTGGCGATGGCATTGGATTCAATTGGTTTGGATGCCAAGTCTTATACAGGTCGTCAAGTGGCGATTCAGACTGATAGTGCATTTACCAAAGCCCGTATTGAAGCGATTGATACCGACCGTATGCGTGCCGATTTGAACGCAGGTCGTGTGATTGTGGTAGCAGGTTTCCAAGGTGTAGATAGCGAAGGCAATACTACAACTTTGGGTCGTGGTGGCTCGGATACCACAGGCGTGGCATTGGCGGCGGCACTCAAAGCCGATGAATGTCAAATTTATACCGATGTTGATGGCGTATATACCACCGACCCACGTGTTGCCCCAAAAGCCCGTAAAATCGACTGTATTTCTTTTGAAGAAATGCTGGAATTGGCATCATTGGGTTCAAAAGTATTGCAAATTCGCTCAGTAGAATTTGCGGGTAAATATCAAGTGCCTTTACGTGTATTATCAAGTTTTGACAATGACAACGATGGTGCATTTGACGATGAATTTAAACAAAATGTGGGCACATTAATCACGATTGAAGAAGAGGAAAGTATGGAACAGCCAATTATCTCAGGTATTGCATTTACACGTGATGAAGCGAAATTGACTATTTTGGGCGTACCAGATGAACCAGGTGTCGCATCAAAAATTTTGACCCCAATCAGTGATGCCAATATCGAAGTCGATATGATTATTCAAAATATCGAAGAAGATGGCACGACAGACTTTACTTTTACCGTCAATCGCAATGACTTAAGCAAAGCCAAGAAAATCCTTAAAAGTAATGCTGAAGAAATCCGTGCACGTGATATTTTGAGCAATGATAATATCGTCAAAGTCTCTATTGTTGGTGTGGGTATGCGTTCACATGCAGGCGTAGCAAGCCGTATGTTCCGTGCTTTGGCAGATGAAGGCATCAATATCATTCTTATTTCAACTTCTGAAATCAAAATTTCAGTGTTGATTGAAGAAAAATATTTAGAGCTTGCTGTACGTTCTTTGCACACTGCATTTGGCTTAGACCGTGAACACGGCGAAAGTAGTGCGAGAGCATAAAGACAAGACCAAAAAAATAGTGTATGCTATGGCGATAACATTTGATTGTAATACATAAAAAAACGTTGCGAAACGTGTTGCTTGTATTATAATCAAATTAAGTAGATTCAAAAGCAGTGATAATCGCAGTTGTGCAAGTCGGTTATCTCAGGTTTTTGGTTATTGCGTAGTTATCTTAGCAAGGAGGCCTAAATATGCTAATTTTGACTCGTCGTGTCGGTGAAACCTTAATGATTGGTGATCAAGTCAGCGTGACTGTACTTGGTGTTAAAGGCAATCAAGTCCGTATTGGTGTCAATGCACCTAAAGAAGTTTCTGTCCATCGTGAAGAGATTTATCAACGCATTCAGCATGAACGTGCGATGCATGAGCATTTACAACATATGGATGGCGATTTTATGCCTAATTTCAATGATGATTACGGCGACTTTAACCGTTAATTGTGATTGAAAAACCATCAGTAAGCATCTGTACAGCTTATTTGTTGTACAAGAAAGAAAGCATGAAAGTGCTTTCTTTTTTTATTTGAATGTTACCGATCGTGAATCACTCATTACTATTGTCATTCTCCAACCCCAATTCTTTTAATTTTCTTGCCAAGGTGTTACGTCCCCAGCCTAACAGTTGTGCCGCATGTTGCTTACGCCCTTGCGTGTGATTCAACGCTGCATTGAGTAAGACTTTTTCCATCTCAATACTTGCGGTGGTGAGAATATCTTGTTCGCCTTGTGCCAATTGTTGTACTGCCCAAGTCTGTAATTGGGTTTGCCAATCTGCTGATTTTATCGGCATAGATGGTGGATTTATCGCATCATGCTTGCTAGTGGCTATTGCTACATGCTGTAATTCTGCTGGTAAATCATGCATATAAATTTCTTGCCCAGTCACCATCACGGTTAGCCAACGGCAAGTATTTTCCAACTGTCTGACATTGCCTTGCCAAGGTAAAGTTTGTAAATGAGCAATGGTTTCAGGCTGTAGGATTTTGACATCAACATTCATTTCTTTGGCAGCTTGATATAAAAAATACTGTGCCAGTTGAGCAATATCTTCGCTACGCTCAGCCAAACGTGGAATCACTAGACGTATTACATTGAGACGATGATAAAGGTCTTCACGGAATTTGCCTTCTTTAACTAATTTTTCCAAATCCTGATGTGTGGCAGCAATAATTCGCACATTAGCTTTGACAGGCGTATGTCCACCGACACGATAAAATTCACCTGCCGCCAAAACACGCAACAGACGTGTCTGTGCTTCAAAAGGCATATCGCCGATTTCATCCAAAAATAATGTGCCACCATGAGCCTGTTCAAAACGCCCTTGACGCTGTGTATTTGCCCCCGTGAATGCTCCTTTTTCATGCCCAAATAGTTCACTTTCAATCAAATCTTTGGGAATCGCTGCCATATTTAGGGCGATAAAAGCATTATTCTTGCGTGGTGAATGGTGATGCAACGCTTGTGCAACCAGCTCTTTACCTGTTCCTGATTCGCCGTTAATCAGTACCGTAATATGTGACTGCGATAATCGTCCAATCGCACGAAACAAATCTTGCATAGCAGGCGATTCGCCAATGATATTACTATGTTGAAGTAAATCAGTTGCT
Source organism: Hubeiibacter jixunmingi (assembly GCF_041928215.1). Lineage (NCBI taxonomy): Bacteria > Pseudomonadati > Pseudomonadota > Gammaproteobacteria > Moraxellales > Moraxellaceae > Hubeiibacter > Hubeiibacter jixunmingi. The sequence continues at coordinate 42,641 of NZ_JBHFHK010000009.1, forward strand.
TTATCTTTTTGATTTTTCTTAGCTTGTGTGGCGGTGGGCGTGTCATTCGGTTGGGACTGTTGCTTTGACAGTTGTTTTGACAAAATGGCACGTTGTACCAAACTCAAGGCTTCATCAATATCAAACGGTTTTGGCAAATAATCAAATGCACCAGTTTGATAACTGGATACAGCAGAATCTAAATCGGAATGAGCAGTCATGATAATGACCGGAATATCAATTTTTTCCGCTTGTAATTTGGCTAAAAAGCTTAAACCATCAAGCTCGGGCATACGAATATCGCTAATGATTGCCCTAGGGATTTGATGTTCATGATTGTTTTTATGATTGTTGTCATGGCTATTTTCTGGCTGTGCGAACAAGTGTTCCAGCTGTTGCCAAGCCAATAGGGCATTTTCAAAACTGCTGACCTGATAGCCTGCATCGCTTAATGTTTGTTCTAAAACCCAACGCATGGTACGGTCGTCATCAATCACCCAAATTTGTGCATTACTGTGCTGAACATCTTGCATCATGCGACGTGCTCCCAAGGTAAAAAAATCGAAAATAAGGTACAACCTGCACTAGACTGGCACTCAATAATGCCCCCGTGTTGGCGGATAATTTGTTCGGCAATGCTTAATCCCAAGCCTGTGCCTTGAGCACGTCCTGTCACCATCGGATAAAAAATAGAAGAAATCAAATGACTTGGAATCCCAATGCCATTATCTTCGATTTCAATTTTTAAAACGCTACGATGTCCTACGCCTTGCAACGTGACCAAGCGTTGTACACGTGTGCGTAAAGTCAGACATGGCATTTGCTGTTGCTGAATAAAAAAATCTTGATGCTCTTGAAAGGCTTGCACCGCATTCATACTGATATTTAATAGCACTTGAATAAGTTGGTCTAAATCAGCATACACTTCAGGTAGCGACAAATCATAATCACGTTTAATCTGCAAGGTCGGATTTTGGCTATGCAGTAAGTCAATCACACGTTCCAAAGCTTGGTGAATATTAATTTGGCTATAATTAGGCAATTGTCTTGAGCCGAGCATGGTGTCGGTGAGTAAAGTCAGGCGATCGACTTCACTTAAGATAATCTCACTAAATTTTTGAATTTTTTCGATATTATCCTGCCGTGCCAGCAGTTGTGTTGCCCCACGAATGCCTGCCAATGGATTTTTAACTTCGTGGGCGACACTGCGTACCAACTGGCGTGCGATTTGATGTTGTTGTTCTTGTAATTCTTCTTTAGAAATTTTCATTAGGCGGTCAATCGGTTGCAATTCAATCAAAAAGAATTGCTGTTGATTGGCATGATCTTCAATAAAATTGACTGTATAATCTACATAACAATCTTTTAAACCAATACTTAAAATCGCTTCACGATGGGTAAAAGCTTGTCCTGTCAGTAAAACTTTTTGAAGGATTTTTTCAAATTTTAAATAATGTTGTGGCGTATCGCTACCTTGCAAACGAATTAACTGCTGTACATGTTGCCCTTGTACATGACCTAAATTAGTTTCAAATAACAACTCACTCGACGCATTCATGTCCACAATGTGATATTCAGTATCTAGTAGCACAATGGCAGTGCTTAAATAATCGAGTAAGTGACTTTGGGATTGATTTATCGTGGGCATATAACAAAAAATATTTAATCAGTAAATAAAGAAGGCAAAGCGTATTACATCATTAAGGTATATGTAGAATATGTACAGCATATATTTGTTTGATTTTAATATTAAAAATCAGCAAATACAAAGCGACATAAATCAGTATCATAAATATTAAATACATTTAAATATGCTTTGCCACAGTCAAAAATTTAAAACTATATTTTAAGAAAAGCGAGGCAAATTACCACGCTTTTTCTAACAATTGCATTAAATCTTGACGTGTAGTTTCTTTAGGATTGAAGATAATTGAACCATCATCAATTGCCCTTTCTACAATAGCGGTAAACTGCTCACGGCTTACTTTTCCTGTTTCTTGTAAGGTTCGTGGCAATTGACATTGGCTATATAAACGATCACGCATTTCTTCAATATAGCGAATGACACGCTCAGCACGTTTATCCATTGGTGTTTGCATATAGATTTCAGCACCTGCTAAAGGCAATAGTAATTCACCAATTTTGTCACCATTGACATCTTTATTATAATCAAGCACATATGGCAAGAATAGGTTCATACATAAGCCATGTGGTAGGTGAGCAACAGCACCTAATGCGTGTCCTAATGCATGCACTAGCCCTACCATCGAATTGGAAAATGCAGCACCAGCCATCGTCGCTGCTTGAGCCAGTGCTAAGCGTGCTTGCTGATGTTGTGGTTGTTCTATTGCCAAGAAAATATGTTCGCTCACCATTTTGATGGCTGCTGTGGCATAGGCATCGCTCATTGGGTTGGCTGCCATACATGTATAGGCTTCGATAGCATGCGTGAGTGCATCCATTGCGGTCATAGCAGTAAGGTGACTTGGCAAGGTTTGCGTCATGCGTGCATCTAAAATTGCGGCATTAGGTAAAAGGAAGTAAGATGCAAAAGCCAACTTTACTTGACGTTCACGATCCGTCACCACCGCAACCATAGTCGCTTCTGAGCCTGTACCTGACGTGGTCGGCACGACAAATAATGGTTTTAAAGCACGAGATAGGCGATGTGCTCCCGCAAATTTCATTAGGTCATCACCACCTTCTGAAACGAGAATATTACTGGCTTTAGCCGTGTCAATCACCGAGCCACCACCAACTGCCAAAATCGCATCGCAATTGCCGTCACGATAACGCTGTGCAACGTGTTTGACCGTATCTAAACTACTGTCTGCTGGCACATCATCAAAAATATCCGCTACCACCACATCAGTCTGAGCAAATGCTTGCTCGATAGGTTTTAGTAGCTGATTTTGGCGTACACCTTTATCAGTAATGATTAAGATACGCTTAGCTCCGAGTGCTTGATATTCAAAAGGAATATGCTCAAGAGCAGCTTCACCTGCAATAATTTTGACAGGACAAAAAAATTCATAATAAGGTTTATTCATCATGCACACTCAAGCTGAATTATTTGAAATAGGATTGAACCATTTTTAGATAAATACTTGAAGATTTCTTCAATTTATCTTTTAAAGTTAATTGGGTTGGATAAGATTTAATGGCAAGATTTGCCAACATTTTTGGTAAAATCAGTGCTTCCATTTTGTTTAGACAACGTACCCAGCGGATAGCGTAGCTGAGATCACCATCAGCGATCATACGGTCATTGGCGAAGGCTTGGGCTGTACTTTCCTGAAAAGAAAATACCAAAAATGCATGCTGTAAGTGTTTGAATGTGATGGTTAAATCTGCTGTAACATCTGTATTGTTTAATTTAATTAATTTTTGGTTTGGTAGAACCTTAAGCATAAATTTTGGTGTTGAAGGATAGACCTGCATACAAAATACCATGCCTACGGGAAAGCCTTTTAGTTCTTGTTGAATTTCTTCATCGACTTGACTAGCAGTGACCAAACCACGTGCGATGACGTCCATCATCAAGGTGACGTATTGACGTTCTATAGTCGGTTTTAATTGGCTAAAATTCACAAATTTTCCTTGATTGGCAACACTCATCGGATTGTAACACAATCATGTGATTTGTATAGTGTGATGTCTTAGCATTTTTACGACGAAATATTAGGTAAGTGTTTTATGCTTTTTTAAAAAAATATTGGTTCGAGAGCAAAAACACTGCGTATTTTGCTCTCGAGTGTATCTAAAATTAAATTTTAAATAAAATCAAATGATTATTCTAAATACAATTACAACAAACGACATTTAAATGGTTTCAAATTGCACTTGTTGATAGATATTTTGTGAAGCAATGTATTGCTGGCACTGTTCGGCAAGTGTTTGGAAAGACAAGTTTTCATTATTCAAATCACACAGACGTACCATTTCCAACCCTGCATAACCACAAGGGTTAATGGTCTGAAAGCCTGTTAATTCACAATTTACATTCAATGCAAAGCCGTGATAACTGCGACCACGACGGATTTTAAAACCGAGAGAACCAATTTTACGTTCACCGACATAGATACCAGGCGCATCTTTTTTGGCATAGCTGTCGATGCCATATTGCTGACACAACCAAATCATCATATTTTCAGCAAAATCGACTAGATCACGCACATGCCATTTTAGGCGGTTTAAATCCAATAAAAAATATACTACCAACTGTCCACGACCATGCCATGTAACTTGTCCACCACGATCAGTTTGCACCACAGGCAAGTCACTCATTGGCATCAAAATATGTTCAGCCTTGCCCGCAATACCTTGTGTCAAAACATCATTATGCTGCAAAATCCAAATCTCATCTTGTGTGTCGCCATCTCGATTGAGCGTAAAATTTTTCATTTGCTCAAAAGTATCGGCATAGTCTTGAGTAGTTGTGAAGTTTTTTATGCTGAGATTTGGTAGAGTCGAGCTGCGAGTATTACGATCTTGAGTCATGGTGATATGTTAAAAAGGTAGAGACGATGGAAACAAATAGTGGATAATAAAAAGCCCTAAAAATCTTTTTTAAGGCTAATTAATCAGATTAGAGTGCAGTCTTAATCAAAGGACAAGCCGCTAAGTCCGCATATAAGGCATGGACTTGCTCAAGCTCAGTAAAATATAACTTTGCAGTGATCGAGTCATATTTACCCGAGCTTGATGCACGGACAGTCAAAGTCTTTTCATCAAAATCAGCAAAATGTTTTTTTAAGATTGCAATTACAGCTTGTCGCAGTTCATCACCAGCTAAGCCAATCAGTTTAATTGGATAATCCATCGGGAAAACCCACAGGTGTTCTTGCAATTCACGAGAAGGCATGCGATCAGTCATCATTTTCATTACCATAATTTCAAAATCTTTATATAAATAAGGGCATCAAATCAAAATTCAATGCCCTACAATCCATCACTTATTCATTGGAAAATTGGAAAAAATATTTTCGCCTTAGTCATTTTCCAAGAATGAACGTAAATGTTCAGAGCGAGAAGGGTGGCGTAATTTACGCAATGCTTTCGCTTCAATCTGACGGATACGCTCACGTGTTACATCGAATTGCTTACCAACTTCTTCCAAAGTATGGTCGGTCGCCATATCAATACCGAAACGCATTTTCAATACTTTGGCTTCACGTTCAGTCAAGTTTTCCAACACTTCACGTGTCGCTTCACGCAAACCTTCCGCAGTGGCAGCATCTACAGGTGAAGTGATGTTAGTGTCTTCGATGAAATCCCCCAAATGCGAATCTTCATCATCACCGATTGGGGTTTCCATTGAGATTGGCTCTTTGGCGATTTTTAGCACTTTACGGATTTTGACTTCGTCCATATCCAAACGTTCGCCCAATTCTTCAGGTGTTGGTTCACGTCCCATTTCTTGCAATAATTGACGCTGTACACGATTGATTTTGTTGATGGTTTCAATCATATGTACAGGAATACGAATGGTACGTGCTTGGTCGGCAATCGAACGAGTAATCGCTTGGCGAATCCACCACGTTGCATAGGTCGAGAATTTATAACCACGGCGATATTCAAACTTATCTACCGCTTTCATCAAACCGATATTACCTTCTTGAATTAAATCAAGGAATTGTAAACCACGGTTGGTATATTTTTTCGCAATCGAAATCACCAAACGCAAGTTTGCCTCAACCATCTCTTTTTTCGCACGGCGAGTCTTGGCTTCACCAACTGCCATACGTTTAGCAATTTCTTTGATTTCACGAACAGACAGACCAAGTTCGTTTTCAATATCAGCGATACGTTGTTGATATAGCAATACGTCATCACGCACTTTTTCTAAGTGTGGCTTGATTTGACTATCCGCTTCAGCGATACGTTGTTCGATCCAAGACATATTTGATTCATTGCTTGGGAAAGTCGTACGGAATACATCACGACTCAAACGACCACGGCGTACACTGTAACGCATAATTTCTTTTTCATTATTACGGATTTGTTCGTGTGTACCACGAATCATCTCTGCAACCAAATCAAACAAACGTGGTGTAAGCTTGAACATCATAAAGATAGATGCCATTGCTTCAAGTTGTTCTTTACCTTTGTCGCTGTGACGACCATGCTTTTGTACGATTGCTTTGGTTTCTTCCCAAATCTGTGCTAATTCAGCAAAACGAATTTTTGCCAATTCAGGATCAGGACCAGAGTCTGCATCGCTATCATCGCTGCTGTCACTGCTTTCTTCGTCATCGTCGTCATCAAGTTTGACATCGACATTGCTTTCGCTGTCTTCTTTGTCTAAAAGTGTTTCATCATCTAATAATTCTGGGATGTCGTCTTCCGACTCAGGATCTAAATAGCCCGATAAAATATCTGCTAAACGACGTTGTGGGTCTTCTACCAAAGTTTCTTGATATTCACTGAGTACCAATTCTACTGTATTTGGCCAGTAAGCAATCGCATGCAATACATCGCGTGTGCCTTCTTCAATACGTTTTGCGATACCGATTTCGCCTTCACGCGTAAGCAAATCTACTGTACCCATTTCACGCATATACATACGCACAGGGTCAGTAGTACGACCAGGCTCACTTTCTACAGATGCCAAAGCCGCAGCAGCTTCTTCTACTGCCACATCGTCACCTGCATCAGGTGCATCTTCCATCATCATGTCATCGGCTTCTGGTGCTTGTTCATGCACTGGAATACCAACGTCATTCAACATCTGAATGATGTCTTCGATTTGTTCGCTTTCAGTTACCGAATCAGGTAAGTGGTCATTGATTTCAGCATAGGTGAGATAGCCTTGTTCCTTGCCGCGACCAATTAATACGGCAATTTGTGATGTTGGGGAATCGATATCGCTCATGGTTACTCACTCTGTTATCAATGGTGTACTTAAATTCAATTTTACATTATAACACAAAAGCATTTTACACGTCAGTAGGGGCGTAGAAAAAGCCAACTTTTGTGGATATAATTTTGTATATTTTTGGTGCTTATTGTCAAAAATCAAGCGTGGTTCATAAAATTAATATTGATAAAAATCATTTCAATGGCATATTTGAATTTAGTTTTTGAGTAAAAAAAATACATAAGATGATTATTTACGCTTAAAAGCTTGACATATTTTGATTTATTGTATAAATAGCCAATGACGATGTTGAAAAAGCATTGTTGTAATTTTTAACCTTATTCAATGAAGAGTATGCCATGAGTAACTCACCAGATTTTGAATTAGATGATAGTTATGTCGATGACGACGTGCCATTTGATGAAAATGCCAGTAAAATTAGTGCCAGAGAATCTCTAGAAAAACGCCGTATTATTGATGATCTATTGGCAGAACGTCGTTTACAGCGTGAACTGAAAGAGCTGGACTACGATTTTGATGATGATTTTGATGATGATAGCGACGACTAATTGATTAAATCCTTTTTTTAGTAGTAAACTTTCTTATTTTAAAAGCATTGACAACCATTGATACATGGGTCGATGTATATACTTGGAATATATGACAATGTTAAATTTAGACCAGCTTAGTGACTATCTTGATGGTGATAACAACCAACATGGCTTAGATTTTGCAGCGACACACGGTTTTTTGTGTGCGATTGCAGTCGGGCCGCAACAAGACAATTGGTTGAATGATTTGTTTGATGGGCAAGTTAAAGCCATTCCGAGTGAGATTGTCAGCCAAGTTAAATTATGGCTGGAAGACATTCGCTCTACACTTGCGAACGAAGAGTTAATCGAATTTCCTTTTGAAATTGAAGAGGCGGATGTTGATTCAAGCTTAGGTGATTGGAGCGTTGGCTTTGTTGATGCGATGTTCTTAAATGAAGAAGCTTGGTTTTTGCCTGAATTGGAAGAGCCTTTGGTTGAGCTGACTTTGCCGATTATGGTGTTTAGTGGTATTGATGAAGAAGATCCACAAATGGAAAGCTTCCGTCGTAATGGGCAATTGATGGATGAATTAGCAGAAGAAATTCCTGATAACTTGACGGAAATTTATTTGCTTTATCATGCACCTGCTGAATAAAGCCTGCTTTAATATTTATGCAAAAAAAGCCATGATTGATGTCATGGCTTTTTCTTACGAGCTAACTAAATGTCTGAAATAAATCAGGATAATTTACATAAACAAACTCAGGTTATTTAAAAATTAAGGACGATACAAAGACAATAATTTCCAACCACTTGGGGTATTCATCAAACGCAGTTGTCCATCTTTAGACATATAGCCACCTTTTACAGCGTCAAACATCGTACCTTCGGGCAGATTTGCACCAAAGATTTCAGCTTGTTGTTTGTCGTCAGATAAAATGGCATAAACTGTTGAACTGGCATCGTTAGGCTTTTGAACACGGATATCGGCAACACGAGAAAGTTGTACACATTGATTTTTAACTACAGACCATGTTTCGCCATGATTCGAGACACAATCATGAATGTCTTTTTGTGCATCAGCCATCGCTGAGTTATTCTTGGGCAAAGCTTGACAACCTACCAATGCGGCACTAGTCAGTATCGCCAGCAACACAGCTTTTTTTACATCAACATTTAACAATAAATTTTTCATGATTGGATCACACTATAAAGATGAACAGAATTTTAAATCTGAAGCTGTACGACCACAAATTATTTTTTGTATAATAGGGTGTGTTGACATACAAAGAAAATCAGTTATTCTGATTATATGAATAGACTAACACTTACTGATGCCCAATGG
>NZ_JBHFHK010000010.1:0-50994 GCF_041928215.1 Hubeiibacter jixunmingi
TGGTTTTTTTGTCATGCCTTATGCTACTATAGTTTATTCCCCTTATGCAAAAAAATTACGGTTTTGCGTAAGTCCTAACATAATTTATTCATTGTTTTTACCTTTTTATAGCGTAAAATTCACCGCAATCACTACTGTTTAAACTACAATTTGGTATAAACTTAGATCATAAATGATGAAGCAGGCTGCACATGAAGCACACATTCGAAACACCTTACCAAAAACTTGCCATGTACCCTGTGATGGCAATAGCCATGTTTGGTGCATCGTTAGTCTATGCAAGTAATACCACACCTTATCACGATATTTATACTACACAAAGGTCAGCCCCAGCGAGTGTAAAAGCCAAGACTGCGCCAAATGTCATGACGACAAGCACAAAAACTGACGATAGTACAACTGTGGTCAGGGCAGGAACCATTTTGGCGGAAGAATTTCGTGATAAGACAATTGACTACAAAACAATCAATGGGTTAAGTGAGCCATCACAATATCAGCAATGGGTTAAAGCAAATCATAGCTATGTATTGTTTAACCTGCTGACCAATACTGTTATCCGTGTTGTTGAAGAACCTAAGCCTTAAATGCGTGATTGCCTAAGACAAGATTTGAGCTTTTTCCTATTCTGTGCTGTATTTTAAGAATGAATTGACCAGATAAGTTTATTTTATATTGGTGAAAGTACTACTTATTCTTGTCTTATATTTTTAATGAGTTGTGAAATTGCTTTTATTAATTTTAAGTTCGCTTTTTAATCAGTTTAATGTTGTGTGAATTAGTTTAATTTCATATGAATCAGTTAGATAGATTTATTTTTAATTATTTTTCTGTGGTGTTTTTTTATCCTTTACCCCTTGCGTTGAATCATTATCTTTGCAAATAATATTTAAAACCATTCAAATTGAATAAATTTTGTCTGCTTAAAAAATATAATATTGAGAAATTATCTCTATCTATGTAATTTATAAATATTGACTTAAGATATAACGCCATATTAAGATGAAATTGACATATTTTGGATTGGTTTCATTCTCAAAAAGTCATCAAAATAATTTCTAGGAAGTCTCTGTATGAAAAAACCTTGTTGTCTATCGTCTGTGGCAGTCTCGCTCTAACTGCTTGTAATAGCACAGATATTGCATTGATGAATAAAAGTAGCTCTTTTTCAACACTTGATAAAAAAACACCTATTGTCATCTCTCATCGTGGCTACTCTGGCGTATATCCTGAACAAACTCTTATTGCCTATGCAGCAGCGGCTGATGTAGGCAGTAGCTATCTAGAAACTGATATGCATATGACCAAAGACTGTCAAATCGCATTACGACACAATGCTTGGTTATCTGATAATACCAACATTGCAGAAGTTGCCAAAACGAACTCAGAAGTCGCTGCACGACAACGTACAGTACCAGGCATGCTTGTAAATGTTCCAAACTGGCGTAGCGATGCTGATGGTCCAGCACAATATCTGACAGATTTAACTGATCCAAATGACCCTAAATCTGTGCTTAAATCATTGGTCGTTGATGGTGAAGAACACGTCAATGATTGGTCTATCAGTGACTTTACCATGGATGAATTAAGACAATGGGTACGTGGCACAACTTATGACAACAAGGCTGACCGTCCTACCAATGAAAATGGCAGATGGCCTGTGATGAGTCTTCAAGAGTTGATTAATGTCGCCAAATCAAAAGGCAGACAGTACAATCGTACTATTTATATTTATCCAGAAGTCAAAAACCCGTACTGGAATAACGCACAGGCTGTTGCTAATGGTTGTGCAGGGACTCGTCCATTTGAAGATGCATTGTTAAAAGTGCTCAAAGACAACAACTTAAACAATACTGATTCGCCAGTAATCGTACAAAGTTTTGATCCAGAAAATTTAAAATATCTCAGAGCACAAGGCTTGAAAACCAAAGCAGTGCAACTGATTGATGGTGTGGATATTGATTATAAAACAGGCAAAATGAGCTATGATGATGGTGGTATCTACACCATTGTTGATGGTCGTCCTTATAGCTGGACAGTAAAAGGGGATCTGCGTTACTTCGACAGCATGTTGACGCCAGCAGGTCTAGCAGAAATTAAAAAATATGCTGATGGTATCGGACCTTGGAAGCCACAAATTGCATATCATGTAGTTTCTCCATGGAAAGCAAGCAACCCTGATGGCACGCCTTATACTGGTAAACTTGCTGATGTTACTCGAGTTACTCCAACAAGCTTAATTGAAGATGCACACAAAGCGGGTTTATTTGTTCACGGCTACACATTCCGTAATGAAAATTCTCGTTTGGCAGGTCTATACAAAGGTGATCCAGTTGCAGAATACTTAGTTTACTATCGTGCTGGTATTGATGGTGTGTTCACAGACTTTACACCTACTGCATTAAAAGCACTAAAACAGTATAAAGCGAGTAAAGAAGAAGCAATGCAAATCTATGATCGCTAAGTTTTAAAACTTAAGGAATGTAGCCAAGTTCGACATAAGATTGTGAGAGAAAATCCAAGGCTCAAAAAAGATTGGTGTGATCAAAATGTCCTAATATTGGGAAAATTGAAAGCAACAAGCCATATCCTAATCTTATGTCGGATCAAGTTGAAATTGTAAAATGATACCTTTTGACTAAATTTTAAACTCTATAAAAGCCTTATAATATAAGGCTTTTTCTTCTTTTGTAACTGTTCTTTTATCAAATCACTATTCGATAAATCGATGATTTAAGCGTTTAAATTTTTCAGCATATTGTTCATTTTTAAATTTCAAAGTCATGGTGTTTTCCCGATGTGATGTCATTTTCAATGGGCAAGTTAGCATGGCTTTAATAAGAAATATAAAAGAAATGGCTGCAATGACAAGTATGGCAATAAAAACACTTGGCATATCCGTACCACCTTTGCCAAGGATCAAATTAAGAGTCGTCAATAAGATAAGCAATAGTGATGGTAAGCCATAAAAATAAGTAAAACCACGAAAAAGCTGAAACCCTAAAGTACGTCGAGTATAAACATAAGTCCAAAATGATTTTTTGGCGTGTTTATCGCAGACTGGATAATGTATATCCATGATTTCATTATTGTATTTCAGTCCCCCAAAAGCCAAACCCACCGATGCGACACGCCCACTGGTCAGACTTTTAAGTTGCAAATTGTCTTCTGACAAGCAGTGCACACAACATGCAGGGAATTGAATATTTTCGTGCAATTTGACTTTGACTTTTTCGCTCATGACGAAACTTCCTTGTTGTGACAATCTAGGATTAAAAATTATTCTTTAATCAACTTCAACTGTGCAACCAAAGCCTGCATATCTTCAGGCAAAGGCGCCTCAATCACAGGATAATCAGGGATTTGCAAACGTGCAGCGTGCAGACACAAGCGTTTAATCGACACTTGTTTTTCATGCTGAAATTCCACTTGATGCCCATATTTATCATCGCCCAAAAGTGGATGCCCAATACTCAAGCCGTGTACACGGATTTGATGGGTACGTCCTGTTAATGGCGATGCCTCGACCAGTGTAGCATCAATAAAACGTTGTTTGACACGCCATTTAGTTTGGCTCGGCTTACCCTCTCTACTGATACGCACACGACGTTCACCGTTAGCTAATTCATAACGCAGCAGCGGTGCATCAATCAATTGATAATCTTGCTCTACATTGCCTTTGACAATAGCTAAATAGGTCTTTTGGATACGATGTTCACGCAAATCATCTTGTAATTTTTTGAGTACACTACGCTTTTTGGAAATCATCACCAGACCCGATGTATCACGATCGATACGGTGAATCAATTCCAAATATTTTTTGCCAGTCGCTTGACGTAATGCCTCAATCAAACCATACGCCACACCACTACCGCCATGCACTGCTAAGCCTGATGGTTTATTCACCACAATCAAGCCCTCATCTTCATAGACGATACGTTTTAATAGATTGCTAGCGATTTTATCGCCAATCGGTGCGGTCTGTTCTTCACTAGCGACTTGATAGCGAATCGGTGCAACACGAATTTGATCGCCCGTATTCAAACGTGTTTCGGCTTTGACACGTTTTTTATTCACTCGCACTTCACCCTCACGCAATAAACGATAGATGCGACTTTTTGGCACGCCTTTTAAACGGCTAAATAAAAAATTGTCGATACGTTGCCCGTCTTGATGCTCGGTGACATCAAACCAAGTGACATTTTGCCAAGGTAAATCGCTATTGCTCATGCTATGCCTGTGAAGAAAAAAAGTTAAAAAATCTTAGTGTCCATTGTAATCTAATCACGCTAGATTATTGCGAAAAAATGCAAATTTTTATTTTTTACCTTATAAAGTGGGCTAATCAGCCAAAAATCCGACAGACATCCACAACTTTATCCACATTTATCTACAAAAATACAAATTCGGTATATGCAGAGTGATTGAGATTTGCTATATTTCGCGGTACGGATACCTGTATCAATCTTTTGTTGGATGACATTATTTTAAATATTGCGTTATTTCGTATTTAAAAGCAATTTTATCCGTTGTTTGCGTTTTGTTACGATATGAGTAGTAGCGTATAAAATACAAATGATACGACGGTCCTTGAAGAATCTGCCGTTGACCGATAAGGCAAAATTTCTCGGTTAAACAGCCACAAATCAAGCTCAATCCGATATTTGATATATCTTATTGATAATTTTTTGTGCTGTTTTTTACGATCAATCTGTCATCAAAACTTTATACCAATTTTAAAAGCTAAAGTTTTGGTAAAGATTGATCACTGGTTTTTATCATCAAAAACCAATCTGCGTAACCGCAAAAACCGTCAATCTCAACGATTGTAGCGATATTCGGTTGCATAGCGTGATATTGTAGGTGATTTGCCACAACGTTATATTTTCGCTTTTAATGGCAAGCTTTACCCAAAACCGATTGCTGATGTCACATTCCAGCAGCGAGTAAAGTCCCGTCAAGCTTTGAACCATAGGGTTTGAATATTGACCATTGTGTTGCTGAAAAAATCAAAGCAACACGAGGTTGTATTAAAAGGAATCATCAACGTTGGCACGGCAAGGATCTTATCAGCTCAAGCCTTGAGGTCTAAACTCAAACGACCATCAAGCCAAAGCATTGAGACTGTATAGCGACCCCCTACCATACCTTATGTGACCAGTGTAATAGCCACGCTAAGCCGTATTTTGGTGAAATTACTTGCCAAAATACGCACATCAACGATTGTATTTTAGGTTTATCAATCTTTAAACCTAAAAGCAGATTACGGACATACTGATTACCGCGGATTGGTGCAATGAACCTATAGGTATCGCCCCATGAAACGTATGTTAATCAATGCAACGCACGCTGAAGAAATTCGTGTTGCACTTGTAACAGATAATCGCTTGTATGATTTCGACCTTGAAAATCGTACGCGTGAGCAAAAAAAATCTAATATTTATAAAGGTCGCATTACCCGTGTCGAGCCGTCTCTAGAAGCGGTTTTCGTCGAATACGGTGCGAATCGTCAAGGCTTTTTATCGATTAAAGAAATCGCCAGCAATTATTTCAGTGCCGATCCACGTCATACCAACAATGTGCGTGAACTGATTAGCGAAGGGACAGAATTATTAGTACAAGTCGAAAAAGAAGAGCGTGGCAATAAAGGTGCGGCATTATCCACTTATATTTCTTTGGCAGGACGTTATTTGGTATTGATGCCAAATAATCCTAAAGGCGGTGGTATTAGCCGTCAAATCTCTGGCAATACTCGTGAAGAACTCAAAGAAATTTTAGCGAGCTTAAACTTGCCACAAGGCATGAGCGTGATTGTACGTACTGCGGGTATTGGTCGTAGCCGTGAAGAATTACATTTAGATTTACAACATTTATTGCAAGTTTGGCAACAAATCCAAACCACCGCTCATTCTGGTCCTGCACCGATGTTGGTACATCAAGAAGCTGGTGTAGTCACCCGTGCCATTCGTGATTATTTGCGTGATGATATTGGCGAGATTTTGATTGATAGCGAAAATGCCTATAACGAAGCCTATCAATTTATCAAAGCTGTGATGCCACATCAGTTGGATAAACTGAAAACCTATACATTGACTGAGCCATTATTTGCTTATTTTGGTGTAGAAAGCCAAATCCAAACGGCTTATGAGCGTGAAGTGAAATTGCCATCAGGTGGTTCAATCGTGATTGACCAAACTGAAGCTTTGGTTGCGATTGACATCAACTCAGCAAAATCAACCCGTGGTAGCGATGTGGAGGAAACCGCACTGAATACCAACCTTGAAGCGGCAGAAGAAATCGCACGCCAATTGCGTTTGCGTGATATGGGCGGTTTGATTGTAATTGACTTTATCGATATGGGCAAAGACCGTCATCAACGTATGGTCGAAGCCAAACTGCGTGAAGCAACACAGAGCGATCGTGCTCGTATTCAATTTGGACAATTATCCCGTTTTGGTTTGATGGAAATGAGCCGTCAGCGTTTGCGTCCATCTTTAGAAGAATCAACAGGTTATGTCTGCCCACGTTGTCATGGTACGGGTGTGGTGCGTGATTTACGTTCATTGTCATTATCGATTATGCGTAAAATCGAAGAAATCGCTCTGCAACATCGTCAAGGTGAAGTGCAAGTCGAAGTGCCTGTAGAAATCGCTGCATTCTTATTAAATGAAAAGCGTCATAGCTTGGTGTATTTGGAACAAAATTCTAATGTGCGTATCACGGTTTTACCGCATCCACATTTAGAAACGCCACATTATGAAATCAAATTTAATCCAGAAGGTTTTGCCCCATCAAGCTATGAGCGTACCGAAGCGACACGTTCAAGTGAAAAAGATTTAGGTTATGAATCAGCTGATTGGCAAATGCAAACAGCGGCGAATGTAAACAGCCCTGCAACGCAACCACAATCTGCACCACAAGGCAGAAATCAGGCAAATCATGTTGCAATGCAACAAGCACAGCCACAGACACAACGTCGTCAAGCAGTGCAAAATGTAGCGGGTGGGCAGAGCCAAGTTGCAGCAGTACAAGCAACGCCAAGCGTTACTGCACAACCTATTAAATCAACAACTAGTCCATGTGCATGGTTAGAAAACTTGTTTATCCAAAAACAAGCCAAAACCTCAGACCATCAACATACTGCACACGATGCCGCCACGGCGATTGAACAATTGGTCAATCAAGGTGCGATCAGCCGTGGTCAGTTTGGACAAGTGGATATTGAGCTAGCTGTTAGCCCATCCCAAGCATCAGCAGCAGCTGTACAAAATAATGCCAATGATGCTGTAGCAAAAAATGCTTATCAAAGTGAGCCAAGCCAAGCTACGCTAGATGAGCGTCAAGCACGTCGTAAAGACCATAAAGAAAAGCAACAGCGTCGTAAAGATAGCCGTGATATGGTCAATGAGCGTGTGCAAAAAGAGCCTAAGGAAAAAGGCTATAAAGACAAAGACTTTAAGGATAAAGAGCAACGTGAGCCGAAAGAACGCCGTCAAGATAAATTTGACAAGCGTCAAGATGCACAGCTCACTGATGAGCAAGGCGTACCACGTCGTGACCGTCAGCAAAACCGCCCACCACGTCCAATGCGTCAGCGTGATAACAGCGTGCTTGAACAAGCACCACAAAACACTGCTATGCCAAATGAGAACGCTCAACAGCCGGCTCAAGGACAACAAGCTGTTCAGTCTGTAGCTCATGATCAACAACATGGCAATACACAGCAACGCCCTGCTCGCCACAAAGCACCACATGCAACACAGCCAAATACAGTACAAGTTCAAGGTGTGCAAATCAGCCAAATTGATGCACCACAAGCACCTGTGCAAAATACAGCGTTATTGCTGAATTTTGATACCGAACAGCAAGAAGTGGTACAGTTGCAAGCTCCTGTACAGCATAAGCCTAAGCCAGTGCAACATGCACAGCCACAAGCTCATGCTGAAGTGATCGCCCCTTTGGTGAGCGAAGTAAAAGCTGAAGTGATCGCCCCTGAAACGGTAAGCAAAAAGCCTGAAACAGAGCAAACTGTCGCAACAGCAAATAGCGAGCCAGTGCAACGTGCCAGCAATGACCCACGTTTAAATCGTGGTAAAAAACAGCATAATACAGCACAGCAAGGCATCAGTGAACAAGCTTATGCCAGCTTGGCACAGCATACCGTAGGTAGCTTGGTATGCCATGTCTATGGTGAAGATATCAATATTTTGCTCGAGCAATTTGGCTTGGTGACCACCTTTAGCCGTGCGTTAAGCAAATATTTGGAGCAATTCGCACAAGTCGCAGTCGCCAATAAAGCACCTGTGACACGTGATGCAGTGATTGTCAGCAAGCCTGCCAATCAAGAGCCAGTGGAATTATTACCACTCACACCAAGCAACAGCGGTGAACGTGCGGCAAATGATCCACGTGCTAAGCGTCGTCAAGCACAGCAAGTGGCAAATGCTGAAAATATCACTGCTGAAAATGCATCTGAACAGGCTGAATCGCCAGTGCGAGATACACAAGTACCATCGCAACAAGATGATGCCAGTGGGGTAAACACAGCTGAAGTTCAAGCTGTAGAGTCTGTAAGCACTACACAAAATGATGCCGTGGCGGAAACTGTTGCAGATGTTGAAACAGTGGCTGTAGGCAGTGAACAAGCTGATGATGCACAAGTGGATAAGACTGTAGAAACGAAAGCGGGCAAAGCGGAAGATAAGCCGATGCGTCCACGTCGTCCACGCGGTCGTCCACCGAAAAAAACATCTGCATAATCACCAAGAGCCTGTTCATGATTAATTTTTCTAGCTCAAAAGCAGATAAATCGTCAGCTTTACAAGGAAAAAGGGCAGGCTGATAGTCATTCTATCAGACAAGCTTTTGACGAAGTAAAGCAAGATTTAGCCATTTTGAGCAGAAAAGCCATGATTTCAATCCATTTTACTTCAAAATATTGATGCGTAATTGATCGTGAACAGACTCTAAGAGCCTGTTCACGATGGATTTTACTAAGATAAACAGGTTTAAGTGAGTGCCGAAAAAAATAAGCCCTTCTCGAAGGGCTTATTTTTTTTGCTATGACCTAATTATAAGCCATAACGCTCAATAATCGCTTTTTGCTTGGCGGTATCTGCCCCTGCCATTTCAGCCAAACGATACCAACACATTGCATGTTGCCAATCCGCAGTATGCTCTAACAAAAATTGATGAATTTGCAATGGTGACACCTGTTGCGGTACAGCGATGGTCATCATCATGCCTGCGTATTCCTGCCCATCTTCACTATCGGTGACTTGATATTCACTATTGCTATGAATCCAAGTGATCCAATCTTTGGCTTGACATTTTTCTTTAAAATCAGCCAATTGCTGTTCCGTCGGATGTACGCCATCCATAAACACACTATTGCGATAATTGCCCTGCTCGATACAATGCACCATGTGATAACTAGCAATAAAGTTTTCTTGCTCTTCTTCCGACTCTGGACGTGGATAAATCAAACGTGGATCAAATACCACCACATCCGCCACATGTTGCGGATGTTTTGGTACCGCATTTTCCAAAATCATGGCATGACAAGGTCCAAGACGACGGGCATAATAATCCCGTGCTTCGCCATCTTCGATATAGCGAATAATCACAATGCCCCAATTTTCATCAGGACGCTGTCCATCATCTTCAGGCATTTCAATCTCAAGCAATAATGCCATTTTCCGCACGTTTTGCCAATTTTGCTCAGCACTGCTCGCCACCATGTAATCCCATTGATGGCTGACATCTTCACCGTCCAATTCACTTAAACGCAAATATTGCTCCGCGGCATCAGCGAATTTTTGTTGTCGCATCAAGCTATGTGCCAACATATCACGGGCACTGATGGCATCATCTTTATGCACCAATAATGCTTTTAAAGATTGCTCGGCTTGCGTCCAGTTGTCTTGCTGATATGCCAAACGAGCATGACACCAATGATAAAATAATTCATCATCATGTTTATAAGGCTCTGCCAATTGGGCAATGGCATGATTGCTATCCATTTGATTTAATAGTAAATCTAACAACATAAACCGCACACTGCTGTCAGGATGCTTGGCAACAAATTGCTTTAACAATGGCACAGCATCTTTGTCCGCACCACAGGCACGCAAGGCAATGGCATGCAAACGCAACAAATATTCATCATCAGGCAGGCTTTGGCGTGCTTGGCTAATCCATATCAATTCTTGTTCAGGATTGCGTTCTTGTTCTGGATTTTCGTCACCTTGTTGTTCCAACCAAGCGTATAATTGACTGGCTTCTACAGGTAATTCAACCGCAGGCATGGCATCAATCTGTTGTTGTAATGTTGCCAATAATTCACTTGCCCCACCATCAACACGCAATTTGTCCAAGTGATTTAAAGCGATATTCATTTGACGCTGTGCAACCCATTTGGCTTGTCGTGCAATCGCCAATTCAATGCTCAATGCCACCATTTCAATGGTATCGCGATGAGCTTGGTATGTGGACAAATGGTCTAAGCCACGTTGCACACGCTCAGCCAATTCCCATGTATTCAATTCAGGACGGCGTAACAAAACAGGGTGAATAGATTTCAACCAAGCAAAGATATCACCATCATTTAAACTCGATAAATTCGGCAATGCATCTAAGGCATCATCATCACGCCCTAATCCGACCAAAGCACGCACTTTACGTAATGTCCGTGGTTGTACGGTATTTTTCCATTCACGATATTCACGTTTACGCTGTTCTTCTTGTTCAATACTGTTTAACACGTCATCATATTTGCCCAAAGCCAAAGACACATCATTTAAAGTCTCTTTAATCCCCGGACCAATATCTTCACCTGCATCCGTCAATTGTTGCGATACGTGTTGCAGATGGGCTAAAGCTTGTTCAGGTTGTTTGATATCAAGTAAAGCAATGGCTTTTTCACAGTTTAAGCATTGAAAACAATTCCATGTCGGGTCAATACGGGCAAGGGTTTCATCACACACGGCAATCCGTTCATTCGCCCAACCAATGCCGTCAATATTGCCATAACAAGCACTCAAATCTTGCGTTACACAAATCGACTGCGGACAATCTTGCGTATCATCACGATTGGCAAATTCAAATAATTCCACCACATCTGCCAATGCAGTTTCGCCTTCTTTTTTATTACCTAGTCGGTTACGCATTTCCCAGTGACCGATATACACACTCAGCCAAGGATTTTCCAAAGTATGTGCCAATGCCTTGACTTCGGGCAATAGGGCTTCACATTTTTCCACTTCCAATTCAGCCACATGACTAGATAAGTCATCAATAATCTTGGCTTGATGGGCTTGACCTGCATCGTGCAAATCACTTTCTAATTGGGCTAACCAGTGCCAAATATTCATCGCATTGTCCTTTCATTACATTTTAAAATTAAGCGGGCAATTGGTTAAGTTTTTTATTGAAAATCATCACTTTCAAAAATCTCAACCAATATGCTAGCAGTCATTGTTAAGTATAAAACCTACCCTGTCGGCACGTTTTATACGGTGTTTTTAACCATGAATATATCAATACATCATGACAATCATTTGACTCAAAAATTAAATTTTAAGTCCAATCAATATCAGGCATTATTTTAACAATGCCAAAATACTTTGATTTAAATCGCCCAAAGCTTGTTGCAATTGCTCGGTATTGTCATCTTGCTGTTGCTGTGAAAACAGAATGGTTTTCATGGCTTTCAATAAACGCACCGCAACTTTTGCCTGCTCAGGGCTGTGTTGAATTTGTTGCAATAATTGCTTTACCGCATCATTGTCGATATTGAGATACAGTTTTGCAGGCTGTTCATCGACGATTTGTGCCGTAAAATGTCGTGCCAATTGCAATGCCGCTTGTGAGATTTTCTTGTCTTTTTCATCATCATCCAAACGCTTTTTTAAGGCTTGTTCACGGTCTTGCACCACCACCAAAGGCAGACTGTCTGGGGCAAAACTGGCAACAATCAGATTTTCATTTTCACATAAATGCTCTGTCAGCCATTGCGATAATTCTGGGGCAATAACACGGCGTTGGAACAATTGACGATTGCCCGAAGATGTGCCTAACTCAATCAATTTCAAGCCTTTATAACTGGCATAACGGCGTAAAAATGGCACGACGGCATAACGATTGCCTTCTGCAACGGCAATACCCAAAGCACGGAACAGCATGGTTTCAAAGCCTGCTTTGCTGTCCAGTACCACATGCATTGCCCCTTGATGCACCAATTGTTTTGCCAAAATATCGCCTTGTGATGTGGCAATCTGTAGGCTATCCATCAACAAGGTCATCAAACGGTCATCACATAATGCCGCACCGAGCAAGGCTTGATTATGGCGTCTTAGCACACGTCGCCATGCTTCGGGTTGAGTTTTGGCAATCTCAGCCAAACCTTGAATCAGCATTTCACTCAAATGATATTGGGCTTGTTGATAGTATTGGTCACGTTGCAAATCTTCACGGCTGGCGGTTGGGGTCAGCTGATTTGACTCAATCACCCCACCGATAAAACCTGCCCAACTTGGTAACAAATCACGGGCATTATCATCGAGTAACATACCACGCACAAAAACTGAAAGATGGCGATTGTCACTGGTGCCATAGGTCGCCCCATCTTGAATCCACAAAATACCTTGCAGTTTACAATCGGCATTCGGTCGAATATCCACGGTACAAATCGGTTCAAAATTAGACTCAAAACGTGCGGCAAATGCCAAAGCATTTTTACGAGCTAGACTTGGATGGATATCTTGTTGATGTCGCCATGGCGGCGGCTCAGGATTGATGGCTTTTTCTTGTCCATCAATATAAATCGGCTCAGGCAACAAAGCACAATAATGCGTCAAAATCTCATTTAAATTTTGCGGATAAGTCAAATTGTCATATTGATCGTGCAATTCAATCAAAATTTCCGTACCGACTTCTCGGGCAGGAATGGCATGCACAGTATAATTTTTGGCATTACTCGATGTATAACAAAAGCCCAAATCAGGTTGCTGATAAGATGTGGTCGATACCGTGACTTTTTTTGCCAATACAAATGCGGACAAAAAACCTAAGCCAAACATCCCGATTAAGCCTGTATCATCAATGGCTTGGGCATTTTGTTGTGCTTCACGCAGTTTACGCGTATAGCCCACGCCCACGGTCGCCAAATATTGATGGATTTCTGATTCGGTCAGTCCTGCACCGGTATCAATAATACGAATCAGATTATTTGTTGTATCGGGGATAATATCAATGCGTGATGTGCCTTGCCAATCGGGCTGTTCCATACGACGACGCACGATAGAGTCATGGGCGTTTTGCACCAATTCACGAATCGCCACCATTGGCGTAGAGTACAAATGTTGGCTGAGTACCGACATCAAGCCATTTAAATCTACACTGGCTTGGCGTAACTCCATTAAATTGTCCATAAAAACCCTTATTTATTTTAAAAAACGTTAAAACCATCACTCTATTTAAGCATAAAATCTTTACGTTTTATAGGCTTGATTTGGCTTATTTTTTATCTTGTTGATGTTGTAAATGCCATGTTTGTAATTGTTGGAATATTTGCTGTTGTTGTGTCGAATCATCAAAACATTGTTTCGATAATACGGTAAAAAAATTTCTGCTGGCAATAACCACCAGTTCATGTTTGGCATCAAAATGTAAAAGTTCAACAGATCGCCATGACATGGTCAATTGATGATTATCAAGACCTGATACACGAATCATTTCCGCATCAGCAAAAAATTGACCTGTAAAATTAGGCAGTAAAGCTTTGTAGTACACGTGCAAATATAGTTGCTGATAAAGCACAGGTAGAATGAATACGCATAAGATAAAAGCAACCATATAAATATTTTGCATTTTATCCAATAATCAATTCAGATGTAAGTAATTCCGCTTTCAATGCTGTGGCATAGTGACTATAGATAGCTATTCCGACTATCCCCAATATTCCAAATATAAATCCGTAAATCAAATTAAGTTTTTTAACCTGTTTTGAAAACATATTCATATAATGACGATGTGCGATTTTGAGGGATTTCACATCAGTCACAAGATTAAGTACGATTTTTGCCATTGTTATATCCATGTTCAATTTTTTGTTTGTCTATAGTCATCTTAACTTAAAGTTTAAATAATGCAAAAAAATTTTTTTTTAAAAACATAAAAATGCCTAACATTTCGCTAGGCATTTTTATCAATCCAACTTTTGAAAGCTTATTTCTTTTGCGGACGTGGGTAATTTTCTTTGATAATTTGTTGCGCACGTTCTAATGCCAACGCACCATCTTTAACGTTTTTGGTAATCACTGAACCTGCTGCCACAGTCGCCCCTTTACCGACGTTAAGCGGTGCAACCAACGAACTGTTTGAACCAATAAACGCCCCATCTTGAATGGTGGTTTTGAATTTATTCGCCCCATCGTAGTTACAAGTAATGGTTCCTGCACCGATGTTACAGCCTTGACCGATTTCTGCATCACCCAAATATGCCAAATGATTGGCTTTGCTTGCCACACCCATTTGCGTATTTTTTAGCTCGACAAAATTACCAATATGTACATCTTTTGCAGTCACTGCTTTTGGACGTAAACGCGTAAAAGGTCCAATTTGATTATCTTCACCCACGATAGCATGATCAAATAAGCTATATGGCTGAACCACCGTACCGCTAGCAATGGTGGTATTTTTGATGATACAGCCCGCACCGATTTTAACATTATCGCCAATCATGCAATCGCCTTCAAAAATCACATTAATATCAATTTCAACATCTTGCCCGACTGTCAAACGTCCACGCAAATCAAAACGACTTGGGTCGATAATATGCACGCCTTGACGCATCAATTGTTCAGCTTGATGGTTTTGCCAAACACGCTCTAAAGTCGCCAATTGTACACGGTCGTTGATGCCTTCTACTTCAAAAGCGAACTCTGGCTGTACTGATGCAATGCTCATGCCTTCCGCCACAGCCATCGCCACGATATCAGTGAGATAATATTCGCCTTGGGCATTATTATTGGAAAGTTTTGGCAACCATTGATGCAATTTTTCATTACTAACACAATAAATACCTGTGTTAATTTCTTTGATTTGACGCTGTGCATCGCTAGCATCTTTATGCTCAACAATGGCTTGAATCGCCCCATTTTTACGCACGATACGACCATAACCTGTTGGATTATCAAGGTTTAAAGTAATCATACCAATGCCTGTCTCTTGGCAAGCATCTAATAATTGTTGTAACGTTTCGGCACGTACCAACGGCACATCACCCGACAAAATCAAGGATAAACCACTTTTCGCCAAGACTGGTAAAGTCATTTTCACTGCATGACCCGTACCCAATTGCTCCGCTTGTTCTACCCAAGTAATTTTTTCATTGGCAAAATGTTGTTTGACTTGTTCGCCACCATGTCCAAAAATAGTAATAATGTCTTTGGCATTCAATTGCTTTGCGGTATTAATCACGTGCGATAAAAGAGGCTGTTTCGCCAAAGGTTGTAATACTTTAGGTAGAGCAGACTTCATCCGTGTGCCTTTGCCTGCTGCTAGAATCATCACATTGAGATCTTGATTTGACATGAAATAATACTTCTATAAAGCCATAAAATAGCGTTATTTTAGCAGTATTTGTTTGAAAGTTAAACTTTATCTATTTTAACGATATAGGCTATGAAAACGAAAGCTGACTCAAGCATTTCGGGTTTGTAAGACGTACCATGGTGATGCTGTTTTATATTTTTCAATTTAAATCTATCTTAACCTGCATTATTCAACACACTTGATTACTGCAAATCGCAATCGCCATTAAAGCGATCAGTCCTGCGTGGCTAATCATTGCCATGATTCCTGCCAAGATATCATCCAACATGATACCAAAACCACCTGAGACATGTTTATCTGCCCACGAGATTGGGAAAGGCTTAATAATGTCAAAGGCACGAAATAAACTAAATGCAATCAATGCATTAGCCCAAAAAGAAAAATCAGTCAGTGGAAATGTTTTGAGCGGATCGAGATGTGATAGATAAAACATAGGCAATAACGTAATCCACATTCCCACCCACTCATCAAAAACAATATGTGGATCATCATGTACATGCATTAAATCTGAAGTTTTACCGCAAATATAATTACCTACGAGTAAACCCACCGCAATAAATGCCAAGATTGCATATAAGCCCAAGGTGACAAATACAATAATACCAACTGCCAAACCACCGACTGTTCCCCATGTGCCTGCCGCACGTCTAGGCAAGCCTGAGCCTAAACCAATGCCTAGCCAATAAATAATTTTTTCAAATGTCTTAGCATCCGTGGAGCAGGGCGGGCAAGGATTGGCTTTGCGTACATCGGGTTTGTGTTGGGTCATGATATGCTGTGTTCTCTAAGGTTAAGAATTTTTTTTAATGTATGAAAGATCACCATGCAAATAAAATATTGTAGCATAAACAATATTCATTGCAAAAAAGCCCATTTTTCCGCACAAAAAAACTGCTGAATATTGCGTACAACATTCAGCAGTTCTTAAAATAAGATATACTTATTTTTTATCTGCAGGGATATTACAACGCGTAAACTCAGCCTGTAACATATCTGTAGTCAGCTTATTTTCCATCATCGGCAATATGACAGCGTTCATTTTCTGCTTTGAGCATTTTTTCAATCAGCTTATTCATCTCTTTTTGTGGAGCATTTTCAGTGAATTTGGCGGTAATCGGATGGTTATTAATTTCCGCCAATTGTTGTGCATCTTGTTGCGACAGCTTTGGTAGATTTGGCTGTTTATTCACCACTGCAAACATATAATCTTTGGTAAATGCCAGTACACGTTGATCCAAACCATTTTTGGCATACAATTCATCAATTGTCTTAAGTTCTTGGGCTTCTAATATTTTCGACAAAATCTTCTGCATAGGCTGTGCCAATTGCATTCCATCTGCTTGTAATAGACATGTTTTGGCTTCGCCTTGAATATTTTTCTGTACAATCTCAGCTGCTAGCGAGCTATAAACCATGGTGCTTGACACAATGCGACTATTCATCGAAATCTCTTGTTTGGCACAAGCCGTTAACGAAAGGCTTGCTACCAATGCCATAACAAAATAACGCATGATGTTCTCCAAAAAAATTAAATTATTAATAAAATTAAAAAGCATTACCAACTGTTAAGCAAAAATGCTTTTCAATAAAATAGCCCAATAACTACTTTAACCATATTTTAAGCACATCTTCAAAATCATCAATCATGAACTTAAAGTCATAAGCTAATTTCTGATATTTTTCCGCAACATATCTTATGCCTAGTAAAAAATATTTTGTCAAAGTTTCTTTCTGTGCTTGATGGTGTAACTCACTGAATTCTTTTTCAAAATAAATATCTATACGCATACGTCCAGTTTTTTTCATAAACTTGCCGTACTCAAAACGATTAAAAGCATAATAACTATTTTCACGAATTTCATCATCATTGTATAATGACTTTAAGAACTCATGGGCTTCATCCTTATTTTTTAAATTGTCATTAATGATGTAATTACACTGGCAAAAGCTAAAGATACTGTTTATTTCCCTGCTTGGATAACTAAGGTGAAGTATAAAATCAATAAAATTAATCATATTTCCATACTTATTCGGTTGCATCTGTTGATTTATCAATTGTTGTAATTTTACCAATTCATCTGCTAAAAAATCGGAATTTGGATAACAGTTGATTACACCTTGTTTGATGTGAATAGGAGCCTTAGCAATCCAGTTTTGTTGTTTTGATAATTTTATATCTTGGATATGTTCGATTGTTGGATAATCCCACAAAATAGTTTGTTGATTTTTCAATTGGTTTGAACTTTGAAAATAAGATGTTCTACCTGCTTCCATAGTTATGCCAAATTTACGCTTTGACCAAATGGCATCAACAAAATGTCGCTGACCATTTTTATCAATCAAATACGTTTCAGGATTGCCATTAAAGTATGTTCCTTTCATTGCTTCTAAAGGTTCATGCTCACCCCAACCTACGATTGCCAAACTTTCACACAGTCGCACGACTTTATTCCAATCACTTGCACTTTTATAATCTGCATACTGTAAAAATTGCTGGAATAATTCTGTTCTCAATGCGATTTGATTGTCGAAAGTCGTTAAATAATCATCAAGTTGCTTTAAATTATCAAGTTCATAAATTTGATTTATCATTTAAAAATGCTGCCAACCATTTACACTAAAATCAACCTTTTCTCCATCACTGAATAATTGCAAACCTTGTTCAGTAACAATTTCACCGATCGCAAAAATGGTATTTGGGTATTCAGTATTCAATTTCACATAATTTTCAGGCGATAATGTAAAACATAAATGATAATCGTCACCGCCATTCATTTGATGTTGCCATTTCTCAGGATTAGGTAAAGATTGTAAAATAGGGTGGGTTGGGATTTTTTCCAAAAATAATTTTGCCCCAACGTCACTTGCAGTCAAAATATGTCCCAAATCTTGTCCCAAACCGTCTGAAATATCGATCATACTATGAGCGAAACCATGTAATTTTTGTCCTAATTCAACTTGTGGCGTAGGCAAATCAAGTGCAGATTGTAATGTTCTATTTTTTTCACGTTTTAAAATTTGTTGCAACGCAAAACTGGCATTGCCAATTTCACCACTGACACAAATCACATCACCGACTTTTGCCCCACTGCGTAAAATGCCTTGACCGTGCGGAATTGTACCCAAAGCAGTGACAGAAATAGTGAGCATTTCAGATTTTGTGGTATCACCACCGATTAATTGCACGCAAAATTGCTGACAGATATCTGCCAAGCCCTGACTAAATGCTTTTAACCAATCGTTATCTGCTGTGGGTAAACTCACTCCCAATAAAATCGCATACGGCGTTGCACCCATTGCAGCCAAGTCGGATAAATTCACCGCTACGCTTTTCCAACCAATCGCATAAGGATCAGTATCCAAGGGAAAATGTCGATCTGCCACCAATAAATCAACACAGCTCACCAACTGTTGTGACTCAGGTAAACTGCTTATTGCACAATCATCACCAATACCAACGTCAGTATAGGTATGTGTGTTGGTTGCATTTTGGAAGTATTGTTTGATCAATGAAAATTCGGACATGATTTACTACCATCAATAATAATAAAAAAGTGCGTAACGCTTTCGCTGATTACACACTTCTTTTGAATCGAAAAATAAGTCAGATCACTTTTATTTTTCAGCGACGGCTTGTGCTTTTTCAGCTGCACGCAATTGGCTTGCGACTTTGTCGAGTACGCCATTGATGTATTTGTGGCTGTCTGCACCGCCAAAATGTTTTGCCAATTCAATGGCTTCATCTAGCACAACACGATACGGGATTTCGATATGCTCACGCAATTCATATGTCCCCAAACGTAAAATCGCCAATTCCACTGCATCTAATTGTTCAGTGTTACGGTCGAGTACGTCATTCAGCAATGCATCTAAACTGTCATGCTCAGCAATCACTTGGCTTAATAATTCGTGATAATAGTTCAAATCTACTTTATGCATGGCGTTTTCGGCACGGGTACGTGCTTCAATTTCATGGCTTGGATTGCCACTCAATTTCCACTCGTATAAACCTTGTACCGCAAAACGACGCGCTTTGCGTTTGGCAGCATAAGTGCGTTGAAGTTCACGTTGATAGCTATGGTCGGTCATCGTATTTTCTCTAGTTTGGCAATCGGCTTATTTTAATAAAAATCAAAAAATTAGCCAATCGCTTTTAACAAATTAACCATTTCAATCGCTGTTACCGCAGCTTCAGCACCTTTATTGCCTGCTTTTGTACCAGAACGCTCAATCGCCTGCTCGATACTGTCTGTGGTCAAAACACCATTGATGACAGGCAATGTGCTATCCAAAGCCACTACACCCAAACCTTTGGCACATTCACCTGCCACAAAGTCAAAGTGTGGCGTGCTGCCACGAATCACCGCACCAAGTACGATAATCGCATCGAACTTTTGTGCTTGAGCAAATTTTTTCGCGACCAAAGGTAATTCCCATGCACCTGGAGCATGAGCGACAGTGATGTTTTCTTCTGCTACACCATGGCGTTTTAGTGCATCAATCGCACCTTCTAATAGATGTTCTACCACAAAACTATTAAAACGACCTACCACAATCGCATATTTGTCTTGGTTGGCTTGGTGTAATACACCTTCGATACGTTGTACAGTCATTGACTTACTCCAAAAATTCCGACATTAAACAATTAAATCACTAAAAATTAAGCACTTGGCACATCGTTACAACGACTACCATCGGCTGAAATATATTCCACGACTTCTAAATCAAAACCTGATAAAGCATTAAAACGTAGCGGTGAGCTGAGCAATTTCATTTGTTGCACGCCCAAATCACGCAAAATCTGTGCACCGACACCAATGGTTTGATACTGTTGTGACAATGCGGCATTGGATTTTTTCGCAGCAGTGTTATCAAGTTGTGACAATGCTGAGCCTAAATCTGACATCTGCTGACCAATCCACAAAAACACGCCACGTTCACTTTCAGCAATGGTTTTTAGTGCGTGGTCGATATTCCAAGAGCTTGAGCCATTTTTTTGCAATTTCAATAAATCACGCGTTGGGTTAAAACCATGTACACGCACGGTACTCACGCCTTGGCTTGGATCACCTTTGACCAATGCCACATGGATATCTGGACTGCCCATTTCACGATAACGATGCAATTCAAAATCACCATAATCCGTGGAAACTGTTTGCTGATCAAGACGTTCGATGGTTTGTTCATTGGTCATACGATAATGAATCAAATCGGCAATCGTACCAATCTTTAAGCCATGTTTGGCGGCAAATTGTTCCAAATCAGCACGGCGTGCCATTTCACCATCTTCTTTGATGATTTCACAAATCACCGATGCTGGCTCAAGCCCTGCCAAACGTGACAAGTCACAGCCTGCCTCAGTATGTCCTGCACGGTGCAATACACCACCAGGTTGAGCCATCAATGGGAAAATATGCCCAGGTTGAACGATGTCACTTGGCTTGGCATGGGCTGCCACTGCTGTACGAATAGTATGTGCACGTTCTGCAGCAGAAATCCCCGTAGTAATGCCATCTGCCGCTTCAATCGACATGGTGAAATTGGTGCCATGTTGAGCACCATTTTGGCTAACCATCAATGGCAATGCCAACTGCTGACAACGCTCACGGCTCAAGGTCAAACACACCAAGCCACGAGCATGGGTAATCATAAAGTTAATGTCTTCTGGGCGAACATGTGTCGCAGCCATCACCAAGTCGCCTTCGTTTTCTCGGTCTTCATCATCCATGAGAATGACCATTTTACCTGCACGAATATCAGCAATCAATTCTTCAACTGTATTTAATGGCATGGTGTTCACCTTCTTTCATTTCATTTTTAAATTGCATTAAGCTATAAGATAAGGACTTTAGCAAAAATTGCAATCACCATCTGTAAAACATAGCGTTTTATCAGTGTTTCGCTACTTCAATAATGCTCAACGCTGATAAAAAATCTTTTGCCACATCTGATGTGCTACTTCAGCCAATTCTTGGCTGACGCTCGCCAATATACGTGCCTCACGAGTCAAACTGTTTGGCATGCGTGGTAATGGTTTTAGTGTGTAGTGATGTTGAATATCATGCAAAGTCACTTTGGATAAGTATACTGCGATGTCTTGCCCTTTGATGTATTGCAATAGCCCTTGTGCGGCTTGTTCGGCAGGCATCTGAATAATCGCAACGTCTTCACTCACTGCACAGCGGCTATGAAGTGCAAAACGGTTTTGTTCACGCAGGCGAGCATAGGTACGCTCAGATAAAATTTGATAAACCGTAGCGACTTGTAGTAATGCTTGTACACTTGCAGCATCTTTGCGATCAATTCTGACTACCGCACCTTGCTCACTCATGTTCTTAATGATTTTCAAGCTGTTCTTTGGTAATTTAAAATATTGCTCACTTAAAGCAACAGCTTGATTCAAGAAGGTTTGCGATAAATTAAACAAGCTTTGACTATTACTTGGGCTTAAAGTATCTAATAGTTGTTTTGGATCGTCATACTGCACGTGTAAGTAAACATGATCACTTTCAACAAACGGTGCTTGCGTTGCGGTTTTTTGATTATTGACCGCATTCGTTGCACGTTGGATATCAAAAGAATTATTCGTTTGGCTTGCTTGAGCTTGTGTAGTAGTGTTAGCAGCTTGTAATTTGGCTGTTTTTAATTCTGCCTGTGTTTGTAGTAATTGATCTTTGAGCAACAATATTTCATGATGTTTTTCTTGCTCTTTACGCAATTGCTCAATGTAGTCACTGCGAGAAGGGCGCGCTACCAAACGATACGTCACCCACAAACCCAAATGCAAAAATGCAACCAATAAAATAGGCAACCACAGACGGGTGAGCTGTTCACCTAGGCTTGGGCTAATCAAAACGATTTCGACTTTACCCACTTTTTGATCATTGATCACCGCATCACGAACGAAGATTTCGCCATCACGAGTTTTGTTGTTACCAGCAGTCGCCAAGGTTTGATTATTTTTATCCAAAATACGTAACGATGCAATGGCAGGGTCAGTCGCATAGCGTGATGCAATGAGTGCAAGACCTACGGTATTGGCAGGATCAAGCTGATTGACACTGTCTTTGACCAACTGACCAGCGATAGAGTCACCTTGGACTTCACGCATATCGTCCAAATAGTATTGGGTCGCCGCAACAATCAGAATGCTGTGCAAAATAAAACTAAGAATGAGTAGGCTGGCAAACAGGCCTTGTCTTGGTGCGTTCACAAACGATATTCCAATACGAAAAAATCAATCATCTGGTGTTTAAAGTCATCGGCTTATTTTGCCACGCTGGGCTTTTCACTGCTGATTTTATACAAAAAAATTTAGGCAATGATTATCACATAAAAATAAAATAAATTCATCTTTAAAAATAGTATGGATTGTTGCGAGTTGTTGCAATCTACTGATTATTTTACAATGATTTTTGTATCATGTTTTACGATAAAATCAACGAACATTTAAAAAGTAAAAAATTATTTTGCAAAAATCCAGCATATTGGCTTTAATAATATTAAATCTTTCTAATTCTTATTTGGAATTTATCATGACTGCTGATTTAAATCATTCTTCTACACCCGATCAAGCATCATCAAAATGGGTTTTGACCGCACTTGCACCACGTTTTAATCAAGCTGATTTGGCAAGTATTGATGATTTTATCCAGCAAAATTTTGTTTTACATCAAGTACAGCATTTAACACATCAGGATAATCCGCATATACAAGCCATTGCCTATTATGTGGATGCAGAGCATTTAGATCTTGTGCAGTTTAAACAATTGGCGTTGGATTTATGCCAAGATAAAAATTTTGATGTGGTATTACAAGCCAATGACGTATTCCGTCGTCATCGTCGCTTGGCGTGTTTTGATATGGATTCAACCTTGATTCAACATGAAGTGATTGATGAGTTGGCGATAGAAGCAGGTATTGGTGAGCAAGTTGCACAAATAACTGCCAGTGCTATGCGTGGCGAGATTGATTTTCAACAAAGTTTTACTCAACGTATGGCGTTGCTTCAGGGCTTAGATGCCAATGTGGTAGAGCGTATTGCACAGCGTTTGCGTTTGATGGATGGTGCAGAACAATTGATGCAAGTGTTGAATAAATTAGGCTATCAAACGGTAATTTTATCGGGCGGTTTTCAATATTTTGCTGAATTTTTGCAAAACAAATTAAATTTGAGCCGTGTCTATGCCAATCACTTAGATATTGTCGATGGCAAATTGACAGGTATTGTGCAAGGTCAAATCGTTGATGCACAGCGTAAAGCTGAATTATTACAACAACTTGCCAATGAAATGCAAATTCAACCGCAACAAGTGATTGCGGTGGGTGATGGTGCAAATGACTTGCCGATGTTGGCATTGGCTGGTCTAGGTATTGCTTATCATGCCAAGCCAAAAGTCAAAGCCACAGCACAACATGCAGTATCCAATGTTGGCTTAGAAGGAATTTTATATTTGCTGGGCTTGAGTGATGATGATATTGTTCAGCTGATGGCATCGTAAAATCGAAAAAAATCAAAATCGATCACCATTTTATTTTAGATATGATACAAGGTATGAGAAATAAATCTTCTCATGCCTTTTATGTTTAAATTATTGATTAAAAAGGAAAAGAATAAAATAATCTTTCTATTAAAACTTACACGACACAGTTTGTCGCAAGCCATATCTGATGGGCTTTAAATTTATTTTCAAATCGCCATAATAGTTTTTCAAGGCAACAAGCAGTATGTTATGTAATCAAAGCGTCATTTTATGATGCTTAAATAAGCATGCTACATTGCTGATTTTGTAATGATAGGAGCAATCCCATGACGATTGAATTTATAGCTTTACTCAGTATGTGTGCCGTGTGTGGCGCAATGGTGTTTATCGTGCCAAGTCGCTATCGTGAAGGCGTGCTGTATCTATTATTAGGCATTGGTTTGGTTACTTTGGCTGAACTTGGGCGAATGTTATTACAAATGGTGACGAATATCGGCAATAATTATGCCTATTTCATTTCCAGTATGGTGATTTTATTTGGTCTGTATGGTTTGGCAAGTCGTTTGAATTGGTTTGACAAAGCTGAGTCACCACCATGTATTGAGCATACGCCGTTGGAGATGTCATCATACCCACGTGGTCAACGCTAAGCATTGATTTTTGTATATTTGTGCAATATTTCACCGCAGTATTATGTCGTTTATTTCTACTTTTTATTCTTGCAACATTTCACCGCATAAACGACATTTTCCCTAATTCAATCTTTTGTTCTAAGAGATACATAAAATGTACTCTACATATTTGGGCAAAATAAAAAGAAGACGTAAATCGCAATTTACGTCTTCTTTATTTTTAAGTTGAGGTGAAACGATTAGAAGTTCACGCTATAACCTAAAGTATAGACAACAGGATTCAGTTTTAATTTGCCTACACTTTGACCGCCAACTTGGACATCAGTTTTTAGGTCGGCATAACGTGCGTCAGCGAATACGCCCCAATTTTTGCTGGTATCAGGTTTGAAGTTTACGCCGATTTGAGCTGCTGGACCTACAGCGGTTTTTGCTTTCACTTCAGCATTCGCCAAAGCACCTTCACCTTTTACATCCCATGGTGTAAATACGGTTGCACCTGCACCGACATAACCACTAAAGCCTTTATATTCAGGTGAATTATATTTTACAGTCAAAGTAGGTGGAAGTTGTTTTAAGCTTGCAATATTGCCACTGTCTGTTTTTACAGTATGTTTCATTGGGTTTGCCAATAAAATTTCAGCAGAGAATGGTGTTTCACCAATGCGGTAGTCAATCGATGGTGTGAATGCAACCACATCAGTTGCTTGAGCATTTTTGACAGCACCGTTAGCTAAATCACTTTTACCAGTGATATCTACAACACTTGCACCAAGCTTTACAGTTACAGGACCTGCAAAAGCAGCAGAAGATAAACCAACTAAAGCAGCGACCAATAGAGTTTGTTTTAACATGATAAAAACCTCATCATATGTGTTGGGAGAAACCTCTTGATGAAATGATTAAAACACAACTTTTTTGCCTATTGAAGTAATAATTTGTTACAACTTGCAGTCGGCTGTTAATGAAAAGTGAATTTTGGTAACTAAACCTATAAAATTATTATGGATTTATATTTCTAGCATGAAAGTGACTGGGCCGTCATTGGTCAGCTCAACTTGCATATCCGCAGCAAAAATACCCGTGGCTGTCTTGTCGTATTGATTTTGCAGGTATTCTACAGTTTGCAAATATAATTCTTTTGCCGCAGTAGGTGACATCGCTGGTGCAAAGTCGGGGCGTAAGCCTTTTTGTGTATTGGCATATAAGGTAAATTGTGAAACCAAAAGAATACCGCCATCAGCTTGTTGCACATTCCAGCCCATCTTTCCTTGCTCATCATTAAAACAGCGATACTTTAATAATTTGTCGATCATATTCTTGGCTGTGTCTAAATTGTCTTGTTGCCCCAAACCTAGAAAAACAACTAGACCATGGTCAATTTCACCTACACATTCGCCATCGACAGTCACTTTGGCAGAAGTACAACGCTGTATTAAAGCACGCATAATCAGTTCTCAATATATCCAAAAAAAATTAAACAAGACCAATCCTGTAGATTATGTCAAAAAAATTCACTTTTGGCGAAAATTGTCTAAGCTTTATACCAAATGTTACTGTAAAAAAAGCAGATAGCTGATAGCATAGCGTAGTTTTGCTTATAGTCCGATAGTTTTATGTTTTTGATTGATTTTATTATGAATGTCGACAAGCATCTTGTCGAGTTTGCGATTCAATATGGCGTATGGATTTACGCGATTTTATTCTTAATTATCTTTGTTGAAACTGGTTTTGTGGTGATGCCTTTTTTACCAGGAGACAGTTTGCTATTTGCTGCAGGGGCATTGGCTGCACAAGGTGCAATGAATCCATGGGTTTTGATTGCATTGTTATTTAGTGCAGCAGTGCTTGGTGATACGCTAAATTATCATATCGGTAAATATATTGGACCAAAAGTTTTTGATACCAATTCACGCTGGATTCGCAAAGATTATCTATTGAAGACG
Source organism: Hubeiibacter jixunmingi (assembly GCF_041928215.1). Classification (NCBI taxonomy): domain Bacteria; kingdom Pseudomonadati; phylum Pseudomonadota; class Gammaproteobacteria; order Moraxellales; family Moraxellaceae; genus Hubeiibacter; species Hubeiibacter jixunmingi. The sequence goes on from NZ_JBHFHK010000010.1 coordinate 26,671, forward strand.
CAAGCTTTCTTTGAAAAGCACGGCGGTAAAACCATTATCTTTGCACGCTTTATTCCTTTTGCACGTACTTTTGCACCTTTTGTGGCAGGCGTAAGTCAAATGAATTATAAGTATTTTTTAAGCTATAACGTGATCGGTGGCTTTTTGTGGGTGAGTTCATTTGTGATCTTGGGTTATATGTTTGGTAATTTACCTGTGGTACAAGAAAACTTCAAACATTTGATTTTGGCAATTATCGTGATCAGTATTTTGCCAGGCATAATTGGTTTTATCCGTGAAAAAATGAGCAAAAAGCAACAGTAAAATAAAGCTGTAAAACCAAAGTAAACCGACTTATTACACCCCAAAAGTTGAATTTGGCTTTTGGGGTGTAATCATTTTGGGCGAGAGTGGTGGGCTCAATCTTAAAATGAACTATTGCCAATAATAGCGAAACACAATAGGCAACATACTAAACATCAGAATCACCGCAGAAATACGATAAATACGGTAATAGCGATAAATAGGCAATTGTTTCACGTTGTCAGATAACAGATGTCTGCCAAACACCATCCAAAGAATGGTAGTAGGAATCAAGGCAACACTAAAAAGCAACATCGAAAAAAGGTAATGCTCCCAATCGTACCACGTGCTTAAGGGAAATACACCGATTGTAAAGAGCAGTGCCTTCGGATTTTTTAATGCGGTATAGAAAGTGGTGGCTGCATTGATTTTACTATTTTTACGGCTAAACTCGTATAATTGTCGAGTTCTCCATAATCGAAATGCCAACCACATAATGTAGATGGTAGACAGAAAATGTAAAATTTCAATAAGATAAGGTGATAGGGTTTGCGTTGAGCCGATAAACAACCACCATAGACCCATCCCATACAGATAGCCCAGTAGCTGTGCAGGGAGAAGTTTGAGTGCAGCCCATATGCCGTGATGCTTTGCTGCACTAGCAATCAATGCATTAGTTGGTCCTGGCAGGATCAGAGTCACTGTCAGTGCAAATAAAACAATACCGTAGGTATTATCCCACAACATAAAACTTACACCCCTGATTTGCAAAAAAATAGCGTTCCACGTGAAACAACATACTTCTAAGGTTTGGCGACTTGATCAATATCTTTAAAATTCACACATTGTTTTAGATGTGCTGCTTGGGTAATCGCTATCTTTTGACCGTACAGATCTGCTAGTTCTGCATCTTGATTACTTGACATGTTTGGCGTCATGTTAATGGAAATACTTGGATACAAGCCCCATGCACCACCACTGCCAAAACCGATACCCAATCCAGTACCTACACCAATTGGTGAACGACGAGTAGATTTACTGGTCGCTTCAATATAGCCATCTAAACGTTGATATTCCGCATAAAGTTTTTGGCAATTCGAATCTTGATACAGCGTAGGGGAGACGTAATTCGGCTTTACAGCTGAAGTCGTTGCACAACCCGTCAATATCAACGTAGCAATAAAGACGCTGAAAGCAATTTTTTTCATATACGACCATTCTCTAAGACATCAAATAAGTCATCTGCAAGAGACGTACCAAATTGATCGTCAATTTCACGGATGCATGTTGGGCTGGTCACGTTAATTTCAGTGACATATTCACCAATCACGTCCAATCCAACAAAGATCAGCCCTTTTTCTAATAAAAATGGTGCAACTTCTTCAGCAATTGCACGATCCTTTTCAGTTAAAGGACGTGCTTCGCCGACACCCCCCGCAGCCAAATTGCCACGGATATCACCTTGTTGCGGTACGCGTGCAAGACAATATGGTGCAGGCTTGCCACCAATCATCAAAATACGTTTATCGCCATCGACAATTTCAGGAATATAACGCTGTGCCATGATTGGGCGTTGCCCCATTTCTGTGAGCATTTCTAAAGTCGAACCGATATTGACCCCATCTTTGTATAAGCGAAAAATGCCTATACCTCCCATGCCGTCAAGTGGTTTAACAATCACGTCTTCATGCTGTTTGATAAAATCACGAATCAGATGTGATTGTGATGTGACCAATGTGGGTACTTGTAGATGTGGAAATTGTGTAGCAAATAATTTTTCATTGCAGTCACGCAAGGATTGTGGGCGATTAATGACCCAAGCACCTTCACGTTCAGCTTGCTCCAAAATATAAGTGGTATAAACAAAATTCATGTCAAAAGGAGGATCTTTACGCATCAAAATGATGTCAAAATCCGCTAAAGAATAAACTGATTTTTCACCTAGATGATAATATTGTTGTGTTTTTTCAAAAACCTGTAAAGGTTGGATTGTACCAAAAGCCTTTCCTTGATCCAAAAATAAATCCTGTTGCAAAGCATAAAATAGCTCATGCCCACGACGTGTTGCTGCCCATAGCATGGCAATGGTGGAGTCCTTTTTTAAATTAATCCGTTCAATAGGATCCATTACAACCAATATACGCATCTTCAAACCTGATTTATCAAAATAAATTGGATTATAGCATTAAATAATCATGGATAAATGTGATGACTTGTTTTGTTACTTTTCTGTTCAATACCATGTGGCTTATTCAGCCATACCAATACTCGCAAAATATTGGTAAGGCTGAACTTTACTTTAGTCGATCGACATTATGATTGAATCAATTTTTGCAAAAGAGCCAATCTTTTGATCAATAGCCAGTCTAATAATGCAATGACCAAAATCGCAATCAATGCAGTAGGGAACAATGCAGAGAGTATCAACAATATCACAGCAAAAGGTATTGAAAGCTTAATCGCTTTGCCACTGGCAGGCGGATTTAAACTTTTTAAACCTTGGCTTGGGCGACGTTGCCACCACATGATATAGCCAGCGATACACATCAAAATCACCGACAAGCAAAACAATACGTTTGCCGTTACGCTCCACCAACCCAATGTTCCCATGTGCAAGGCAATACCAGCCGCCATAAATTTACCCATCAAATTATAATCAGTAAAATGAATGTCCGCTAAGATTGCACCAGAGTATTGATCAATATGTACCGTGCGGTCAGCCGTAGGGCTTGGCATATCATAGCTCATCGAATCTTGGCTAATTGTCCAAACACCTGTTTCGCCTTTAGGCTGATTAATCTGATAACGTCCGACAAAACCCAAACTTTGAGCTTGTTGTTGAATACTGCTGAGTGTTGGTACGACAGGCTGTTTTTGTTCAGTGTTAGACATTGGCATTGCGGTCTGCTCTAGTGTCCATGGCACTTCTTTGTGCTTGCCATCATTCAACACTTCGCCATGTGTTACACTTGCGACATGAGTGCTGTCATTTTCTGTACCATGTACGTGCGGTTGTACTGGTGTATCTTGTGGTTGTGCATTGGCAATTACAGACTGTGGCATCGGTTCCACACCCCATTTGCCTGCAGGAAATTGATTCCATGCCTGCACCATTTTTTCACCCCAAATCCCTGCCCACGCTAGACCTGTAATACAGAAGAACAGCAAAATAATTGCAACCCAACTGCCTAATGTGGCGTGAATCACTCGCCATAAGCTACGCTTACCCGATTCATTTTGTGTTGGAATCAGCATGGCTTTGACTGACTGGCGTCTATGCCACCACAAATAAACACCCGTTACGATCAATAGAATGGTCAGTGATGCCGCAGTTTCAAGTAGATAATCACCTGTTTTGCCCAGTAATATATCACCGTGAATATTATCGAAAGTATGATACCAATTACTTTGACGTGGGAAGTGCTGCACCACTTGTGCGGTATAAGGATCAATCAATACAAATTGATCTAGCTTTTCGCCATGTTGTTCAGCTTTCACTCGGAACAAAGCCACGGTATCTGCTGAGCGTGGTGCGATATATTGCACGACTTTGGCATTGCTAACATCGCCCATGCTGTCCAAAGCATGTAAGGCATTTTGGGCTTGTTGTTCGATCGGTTGCGTGTTGGCTTGTACTGCCACTGTGGTGCGATCCAAATCTTTGCCTGTAATATTGGCAAATAAAATCATGGCAAGACCTGTCGCCGCCAAAAGCATCAAAAATGGGGCAACGAACATGCCTGCATAGAAGTGCCACCGCCATAGGGTAAAATAAGTTGAATTGTCAGATTTCATCATTACATACTCAATATCAATACATAGATAATCTTTTTAAAAATTATCTTGTTGATATTTAAAATAAAAAATAGGATAAATTTTAATAAATAATCAATATTTCAATTAATATTGAAAATTTAATAAAATCGAATTGAGATAAAATGATGAAATGCAGGCGGTGCTCGAGTCGGCGGTAAAAGATACTCAATAAAGAGTAAGCTGATATATTTATATTGTGTAGCGATTTGCGTGCTATACATCGCCATCGCATTTTTTATAATTATAGGCAAATCATAGCCCATTGCAAACGCAGACATGCTACTGCAAATGTCACATTCATGTGAGCTGGCATCGTGTGATGAATCATGCTGTACATCATCAGTTTTGTGTATGGCTTGCGTCATACTGTCATGTTGATGTGTATGTGGCGACATCTGTTGATGTGAATGAGCCACCATGTCAGCATGATCAAGATGACTTATTATATGCTGATTATGAGCTTGAGCGATCGGCTGTAAATAAACACAAACACCGTGTCCAAAACTGGGATTTTTCAGCCAAAGTGGCGATAGTAAAGTGGATAAATGCATAAAACAAGCAAAGCACGCAAGCAATATTGCCATGCACATGATAGGCATGGGAAGCATCGCACGACGTAACGTTCGAAATGGCTTGGCGTTGGCTGGCATTAAGTGGTACAGACTTTAAAATCAGCAGGCATTATAAAGAGAATATAAAATAAAATATATGAGAAATTCTGATGAAAACGCCTAAGTCTGCCAAACATTTGATTTTTCTATCAATCATCCGCTGAGCAAGCTTAGGCGATTTTATTGATGATAAAATTATTCTACACGTTCGCCATGCTGACTTAAATCCAGACCTTCACGTTCTGCATCACGATCCACACGCAGACCAACCGTTTTATCAATGATTTTGGCAATCACAAAAGTCAAGATTGCAGAATAAACCGTGGTTGCCAATACGCCTTCTACTTGAATCCATAACTGATGGAAAATAGTATGCGGTGCATTGTCGCCCATCAAGAGTTCACTGGCAAACCAACCCGTTAAGACTGCACCAACCAAACCACCAATCGCATGCAAAGCAAAAGCATCCAAGGCATCGTCAATTTTTAGTTTGTATTTCAAAATGGTCACGCTATAGAAACAAATCACACCACCGATAAAACCCATCAATAATGCACCTTGTACATCGACATAGCCTGCCGCAGGAGTAATCACCACCAAACCTGCAATCGAGCCTGTCACTGCACCCAAGATCGAGCCTTTGCCACGGTGAATACGCTCCACCAATAGCCAAGCCAATGTTGCTGCCGCCGCTGCCAATTGGGTATTAATCAATGCATAGGCTGCTGTACCGTTGGCAGCCAGAGCAGAACCACCATTAAAACCAAACCAGCCCACCCACAAGAAACACGCCCCGATAATGGTAAGTGTTAAATTGTGTGGTGCCATGCTTTCACGTCCCAAACCCATACGCTGACCTAGCATATAGGCAAGTACTAGACCTGCGACACCCGCATTGATATGAATGACTGTACCGCCTGCAAAGTCCAACGCACCTTTTGAACCAAGCCAACCACCGCCCCAGATCCAATGACATACAGGTGCATAAACCAAAACCACCCATGCACTAATAAAATACATCCATGCACTGAATTTCATACGATCAGCGATTGCACCACTAATGATGGCTACCGCAATAATGGCGAAAGTCATTTGAAATAAAACAAATAAAATCTCAGGAATACCATTCAATAAAGTATCTGGTCGAATATGGTGCAACATCCATTTATCAAAACCACCAATAAAGAAATTACCTTCAGAAAATGACAAACTATAACCGACTATCACCCATAGCACGCTGACTACAGCAGCAGAAGTCAAACTATGTCCCATGGTAGATAGCACGTTTTTCTTACGTACCATACCTGCATAAAACAATGCCAAACCCGGTATCGTCATCAGCAACACCAAAGCTGTCGCTACAATCACCCAAGCGGTATTCCCTGTGTCGAGGGCAGCAGTATTGCCCTCTGCATAACTCAAACTGCTTATGGACAGCAATAATGTGAGGATTAGCGATTTTATCTTCATGGATGCTACGCTCTAAGTATTTGAAAAAATTTATAATACCTAAAATGCAAAAACCATGCCATAGTGATAATTTTCATAAAAAAAGCCTATGCTAAACATAGGCTCTTCAAACTGGATTGAATTAAGCGGTTTTGTGTTGTTGTACAGCACGCAAAGCTTTTACTGCTTTGAGATAACTATCATAGTGCAACAAATAGCTCATACCTTCACCAAGGACGCCACGTAACTGCTCTGGTTTAAATGTACCTTGTTGATTGTCAATATGGGCTTTAGCCAAAGCAACTGCCAATTTTGACAAGGCTTGTTTATCGGCATCATCGGCTTCAATCGCAATATCGCCAAACCATTTTAACACACTGCTTTGATAGACTTGAGCAAAAGCCGCTTCAGGGCTAAGATTGGTTAGAGCAGCTGTATCAATTACACTTTTTGGATGTTCTGCTTCGTAGCTCACCGCATCATCAGCAAAGTTACGACTGAGTACCGCCACTGACTGTAATAATTTTTCTGATTGTTGCAAATCATGCTTTTGCTTCAATGTTGCAACGTTTGCCAAAGTCTGAGCATTAGGTTGATAAAGCGATTTATCGCCAAATTCCACCGCATGAATCAGGGCAATTTCTTGCCAATCTTGTGCAGAATAAGATGCCAAAAGTCGTGGATAATCACGGTTGATGGTCGCAACGAATGCGGTCGCAAAGGCTTTTTCATAAGACTTGCTGTCTTGATATATCTTATCTGTTGCACGCTGAATATCATCACGAGGTTCTAAAGTATACTCTATCTCATCGCTATCAGCAGCTTTGGCTTTTTCGGTATATTCTTTATACGCATTTGCAGCGATTTTGCCAAATGGATGCTCTTCTATCGGTTTGGCATTGCTGGTAGTGCGTGGATTGATTTTCGCTGAGCCATAGTTATGGTATAAAGCTTGGAAATCAATAGTGCCATTAAGCTGTAAGTCATTACTAATTTTTTCATCAAGCTTGACTTGCAAATTACTGTGAAGTACACGCCCACGGCTGTCCACTGTAAGATCCATAATCATATCATGTTTTTGCTTTGGTAAAATGTCATTGATCACAGAATGGTTTTTCTTCATCAAATCAAACCATTGTTGTCCCTCTAACAGTTCTGTGGCATCAGCACGCTCAAAACTCTTGTAAAATGAACCTTCTTTATCTTTGATATCATCGATCAATGCCAAAAAGCCCTTAGGATCTTTTTTCTTGCCATGCTCTGCATCCAATGCAAAGTAGCGATCACCATACTGCATAATACATTCGCTCATACTGCCGAATTGTACTTTTTGTTGCACCGCTTGCTCACAGCTGACCATAGAAATACTGGTATCAATCTTTGCTGCTTTTTTACTTGGTGTGACTTCTGCCGCATCATTGACAGCAGCTTTTGCTATTTCGACAGCATCATTAGCCACCGTCTTGGCTTCTTGCTCAGTCAATTGATCATCAGATAAGAATAGAGCAGCAGAGAACTTTTCAAATTCTTCTTCGCTGTTTGTACCTTCGGTTAGCTTAGCCTTGCCCTTTAACTTTTCCTCTAACTTACTTGCCAACACTTCGGCATTGAATATTTTTTTCAAATAATTTTGGTTTGCCAGTTCAAAAGCAGAGCTTTTTAACATCAAGTGTTCGATAGACGTATTCAGACGGATTTTTTTCACTGCACCCTGTGCACGTTCAGCACTGGTGAGATCGGCTTGTGCAACGGTTTCACCTTCTAACAAATAGCCATAATAAATTTGATTTGCGGCTTTGACATAATTCAAAAAAGCTTTCCAATCTACACTATTCAGTACGTCAGAATATTCTGCAAAATCGACATAGTAGGCTTGTGCAGGGGCTTTAGGATGAACCTTTTGTGGATCAAAACTATTTAAATAAAGACGTTTTTTAGATAAATCTAGTAACATCGGAAAACGCACTTGGCTAGAGAAGTTACTACCATAATGATCAGCCGCCAAATCTAGACTAATCATTCTATTGCGTAAATCTACCGTACCTTCATAACTGAACTCGGTATTACTTAATGCACTATTCATCCAATAATGATTGACCAAAGACAGTGCAGCAGAAGAAGCAAAAGCATTTTTGTGAACTTCGGGTTGGAGTATTTCTAAGATCTGCTGATTATTGGTAATCGTTGCCAAACTTTGTTTCAATAAATCCAACTGCTGACGCTGTAAGTTTTGGTTGCTTTCAACATTATCCTTGAGCTGTAAATTCGCACTCCATCGCCCAGAATAATCATAATTATACTGTTGATAAATCTGAGTGAGAGCCGAAGTTGCTTGCTGTTGTAACTGTTGTGTGTTGTCTTTGGTTGCTGTTGATGTGCTTTGAACACTGGCACAACCTGCCAAACTTAAACCGAATAAACAAATAGATAAATGGGATAATCGCATTATTTTCTCCTTTCAACCCTGTGTCGTCTTTGTAAATTCTGAGCATTATGACACAAAACAAAGAGATAAAAAATACGCAATCACGACAATAAATCAGCAATCTTCACATAAGCGAATTGAAGCAGTTAGTTTTCGTTTTCTTTGCTACTTTGCCAACGACGCTGTTGCAATTTATCGGCTTCAACTTCGCGTTTATTCAAGGCACGCTGATAGATTTTTGTACCGATTAATTCATCTGGCATATAATTTTGCTGTACAAAATGTTCTGGATAATCATGCGGATAAAGATAATCTACACCGTAGCCTTGTTGTTGCATCAGCTTGGTCGGGGCATTACGCAAATGTAAAGGCACAGGCAAATGACTGGTTTGTTCTGCCAATTGCATGGCTTTATTGATGGCTAAATAAGTGCTGTTACTTTTGCCTGTGGTCGCCAAATACACCACACATTGCCCCAAAATAATGCGTGATTCAGGCATACCGATGGCTTGTACCGAGCGAAAACATTCCCCTGCCAACAATAAGGCATTCGGGTCGGCATTGCCAATGTCTTCGGAAGACAAAATCAATAAACGCCGTGCGATAAAGACAGGGTCTTCGCCGCCTTTCAGCATTCTCGCTAGCCAATACAATGCCGCATCGGGGTCACTACCACGAATGGATTTAATCATTGCTGAAATCAAATCATAATGCTGTTCGCCTGCCTTGTCATAACGAGCGATATTTTGTTGGGCGACTTTGACCACCGTGGCATTATTGATATGATGTTCGCCATCTTCGGCAAAAGTACTGGCAATTAAATCTAATAAATTCAATGCTTTTCGGGCATCGCCTGCGGAAAATTGTAATAAAGCATCATATTCATCAATATAAATGGATTTTTCTTTTAAAATTTTATCTTGTTTTAAAGCACGGTTGAGTAGGGCAATCGTGGCATCTTCATCAAAGGCATTGAGCGTATAAACTTGACAACGTGACAGCAAAGCACTATTCACTTCAAAAGATGGATTTTCCGTGGTTGCACCAATAAAAGTAATACGCCCTTTTTCCACCGCACCGAGTAATGCATCTTGTTGGGATTTATTAAAGCGATGAATTTCATCAATAAAAAGTACGGGTGGTAGTAAATCGCCACTATCATTGATGACTTCGCGTAATTCTTTCACACCAGTATTGAGTGCCGATAAACTAATAAAAGGGCGATCTACTGCTTGAGCCAATAGGGATGCCAATGTGGTTTTGCCTACCCCTGGTGGGCCCCAAAAAATAATCGATGGCAAATGCCCTTGGTCGATCATTTGTCGAAACGGTGCATCTTCAGCCAAAAGATGGTCTTGCCCCAAAATATCATCCAAACTGCGTGGGCGAATACGTTCAGGTAAGGGGATAATCTGTTCAGACATGACAAACTCAAGCTAAAAATGAGAATTTTTGATTATACTGAATAATCATTAAAAAACTTAAAATAAAAATAAAAAAATTGGTAATTCTACAATTACCAATTTCTGTTCAATTTAAACATTAATCTTGCTGTGAACCGCCCATACATTTTGGGCTGTTTGGGCTTTGTCCTGTCCATTCATCAGGGGTATAAGCATGAATAGCAAGAGCATGAATTTTGGCAGGGGCGAGTAGGTCTCCTGCCAAGGCATAGACTTTTTGATGGCGTTGCACGGCACGCAAACCCACAAAAGCATCACTGACAATCGTTACTTTAAAATGACTTTCTTTGCCTTCAAAATAACCACCATGTCCACGTGATTCATTGATAATTTCTAATACTGACGGTGTTAGACTTGCCAAACGTTGTTCAAGTTGATTTTGAATCTGCATTAGCGTCTACCTATAGCTTGTTGATAAAGTGGCATCACAGTTGGAATCAAAGCTTGAATACTTTGTACACGATTGCCCGAGCTTGGATGGGTACTTAAAAATTGTGGCGAACGTGTGGTTTCGGCTGCCATCATTTTTTGCCATAACGTCACCGCTGCATTCGGATTATAACCACCACGAGCCATTAACTCTAAACCGAGTACATCGGCTTCACGTTCTTGGGTACGGCTATTCGGTAGGCTCACGCCTAATTCACCGACTAAGCCTGCGAGTTGTGTTTGACCTTGTGAAAGTCCTGCAACGGATGACAAAATACTCAAACCTGCTTGCTGTGCATAGGCACGAGAAACGTTTTCACGACCATGGTCACGCAAGGCATGTGCCATTTCATGTCCCATAATCGCTGCGATTTCGTCATCAGTAAGTCTTAAGCGATCGATAAGCCATGAGTAAAACAAAATCTTACCGCCGGGCGCGCACATGGCATTCAGTTCATTATCTTGAATGACATTGACTTCCCAAGCCCAGTTGGCAGATTCTGGACGCAAAACACGAGCTTGTGGAATTAAGCGATTGGTAATACGTTGTAATCTAGCACGTTGAGCGGGATTGGTATTCAATACCCCTGCACGGCGTGCGACAGCTAACGTTTCTTGATAATTTTGAGCAGACAAAGCATTGATTTCACTGTCAGAAACCAACAAAAGTTGCTTGCGATCCACGCCTGTAGTGCTGGTCATGGTGCTACTGCTACAGCCTACCAGTACCAGACTACTGGTCAAAATTGCCAAACCTAGTTTTTTCATTTGCATATCCTGCGATATTTATGTTTGTATTGGTTATTAAAACGGAAAAAAGCTCAACAATTCAATTACTATTCAGTAAAAATATGAATTTTTGTTTCAGAATGACGAAGTGATGTGTTGGTTTATAAATAAACAAAAAATAAAAAAATTGAAAAAAGAGTTTGACTTATTTTATAAATCAGCTATTATACACGCCATGCGGGAATAGCTCAGTTGGTAGAGCACAACCTTGCCAAGGTTGGGGTCGCGAGTTCGAGTCTCGTTTCCCGCTCCAAATTTTAAAAATCCAGTCTTTTAGGCTGGATTTTTTTATTTTAGAAAATAATAAACACGAGTTCGAGTCTATGAAAAGCATAGCTTTTCATCTTGCGAGCGAATAAAATCATAATTTAATTTTTATAAGCGATAATTTTTTTAAATTCAAATAGTTGTGGTGATGGAGGAGTTCATCTAAACCGCATATTGTCTGTATTGATATGGTCTTTAATATAATTGAGCATCTTATTAAGCAATAAGTTTAGGTAAAAACACCATCTAATTGCGTACTTTGAGTTATTTTTTCAACTTGCCACTGTGATACTGCTTGTTTGAGCATTTGCTCAGGATGATCGATATCCAAAGGTAATTGCCCTAGTACTTGTGCAATGTTCGCTAAATAATACGGTGCATTGCTGAAATCTAAGGCTTGTGCAAGATTCTGCTTTGAGAGTTTTTGCCCGTGTACATTCATTGCAAGGGGTAGATGCAAATAGCTGAGCTTAGGATAGTTTAATTGTTGCCCTAGCCAAATTTGTCTTGCGGTGTTGTCTAATAGGTCAGCACCACGTACGACATCGGTGACATGCTGTAGAGCATCATCTACGACAACAGCCAATTGATAACTGACAATGCCATCACGCCGTTGTAGTATGAAATCGCCTAGATCCTGTTGCAGATTACTGCATTGACGACCTTGTAAACGATCATCAAAGCAAATCAGCTGATCATCGACTTTGAGTCGAATCGCTTGTTTTTCAAATTCTAGATTAAGATGACGGCATGTTCCTTGGTAAATATGGTTTGAGCCAAGGATTTTGCGACTACATTGACATGCGTAGACGAGATGTTGTTGTTTTAATTGTGCAATGACATCTTGATAAATATCTAGACGTTGACTTTGGTAGATGATGGGTCGATCGGAATGCAATGCAAATGCATCTAAACATGCCAAAATATCGGAAGTGCTACCTTTCGCAATTCGTGGGATATCTGTATCTTCAATGCGGATCAGCCACTCACCGCCATTGGCTTTGGCATCACAGTAGCTAGCGAAAGCGGTAAGCAAAGAGCCAAAATGTAAAGGCCCTGTTGGAGAAGGGGCAAAACGCCCGACATAGTTGGACGTTTGCATATCGAAAATTAACCTTTGTTTTGCTTTTCTTTGATTTCAGCAAGCGTCTTGCAGTCGATACATTGCGTTGCAGTTGGACGTGCTTCTAAGCGACGTAAACCAATCTCTACACCACACGTTTCGCAATAACCGTAGTCTTCGTCTTTGATACTTTGCAAAGATTGGTCGATTTTGTAAATCAATTTACGCTCACGATCACGTGTACGCAATTCGATGGCAAACTCTTCTTCTTGGCTGGCACGGTCGTTCACGTCTGGCAGAGCAGTGGTTTCGTCTTTCATCGTGTTAATCGTACGATCAATTTCACCAAGAAGTTCATTTTTCCATGCAGTCAAAATGTTTTTGAAATGCTCAAGCTGAGCATCAGACATGTACATTTCACCTGGCTTTTCTTGATATGGCTCAAAGCCAAATAAATTTTGGTTATTGACTTTCACAGCTGTTTCTACGCCAGTTGCTTTTTCTACTTTTGTTTTACGAGTGCGTTTGACTGGTGATTTTTCAGCGACCAAATCATCTTGCACAGTAATGTCATCGGTTTTGTTGACCATCATCTTATTCCTAAGTTGGATCTACCCAGAAAATGTGTAGATTAAAAAACACGCTTGGTTTTAAAAGCAGACTATCATATAGATTTTTTCTTTAAGATGATAGTATTAATTTGCACAATCAGCTTATCAAATCCCATAAACGCATTTAATTGTATCAATATTCAGTGATTTGATGGTCAATTTTACCCATCAACTGTGACAAATAAATGACTTGGCTTTGATAACTGCCATCATCAAATAACTCAAAACGACGATAACCTGGTGCTAAATCATCAAAAGCGAATTCTTTTTGTTTTGGTTTAAATTGTACTGATGTTGCAGGGCAACTCATGATAGAAAAGTGCTGATAAGGTATTTCAGCGACTTGATGCACATGCCCTGTCAAGACTAATTTTACTTGTTTAAATGGGCTGATAATATCCAAAAATGCTTGGGCATTGAGCAGAATGTGCTGATCAAGCCATGCTGAATCTACGGGCAGGACATGATGATGTAAAGTGATGATAATGTGTTTGGGTTGTGCAAGTTGGGCATTATGTTGCAAACATTGATGCAGTTTTTCAAGATCTTCAATTTTCAGCTCGCCGCAGGCGTGTGCTGACTTTTGACTGTTGAGCAGTAAAATCTGCCAATGTCCAATATTGACACAGTCAATTTGGCAACATTGCTCGTCATCGACGAAACAATCATCATGATTGCCACGAATACAAAAATGCGGTTTATTTAAAGGAGAAATCAAATCAAAGTAATGCTGATAAGCTTGAGCTGTGGCTTGCTGTGCTAAGTCGCCCGTTGCCAGTAAAAAATCAAAATCCATATCTTGTTGGATATCATCTACAACAGCTTTTAAATGATAATAGGGCTGAATACCGCCAAAAGTTGCTTCGCTGTCAGTCATCAAATGACAGTCAGTAAGTTGTACAAAACGAATAATTTTTTGATTTGATGAGCGGGTAACGTTGATATGGTGCATATTTGTACTCTAATATATTGAAGACGTTGTGCTAGTACTAAGATTGCTGATGGCATTTTTGTTTTAAATGCTGTAATGCAATGATCAAAGGAGCATTACTTATCGTCCCCGAGTTGAGTAACAAATCGATGTCAGCAAAATCAAAAATATGTACTTTAATGTCTTCTCCCTCTGTTTTTTCGCCAAAAACACCCTGAGCATCGTCTAGATGTGCTTGTGCGATATACAAATCATAAATTTCATCACTCGCTCCACTAGATGGATAAAAGCTAAAAATATGCTGTAGATCTTGTATATCGCAGTTGGCTTCTTCTTTGGCTTCACGCACTAAGCATTGCTCGGCAGTTTCATCACCATCAATAAGACCTGCGACAATTTCGAATTGCCAAGGCGTTTGAGGATGGTTTAAAGCACCAGCACGAAACTGCTCAATCAGTAAAAATTGCTTCAAAGTATCATCACAGATCAATACGCCAGCAGCTCTACGGCGTTTGACAATTTCACGCTTTAGCGGTGCTGACCATGATTGGTCTGCAAAGAGACGATGGCGTAATTGCACACATTCAACTTTCACAAAACCCTTATAGCAGTCTTGTCGAAAAACCACTTCTACGTCATGTAAATCAAACTGGGACTGCGGAGACATTTTTTACTCTTAAGCGGTATTCTACTTTAGTCAAACTATTGTTACATGACTATTTTATCTACTCAAGTTTTTTATGAGATAAAATACATAAAAAATCTTATCTTTTGAGTCAAAAAAATATTAATTAATTGATTTGTAATTAATTATACTAAAATTAGAAATCAAAAATAAATAATGTTAATTTATAACATTACAATAGCTATTTACATAACTAGCAGTCATTTTGGCATGATTTAGCCAAAATAAAGATATATTTAAAATGACTACCAAAACAATAGCCCTAAAAAAAGCAGAAAAATAATAATTTTAAAAAACGTGAGCAATAGTATCGATAAGTAGATGATTAAGGTGTTATAGCATTATATTTTAACATAAAAATGAATGAACAAAACAAATAATCTTAGACCCGTAAATACATGAAAATATGACTTATTTCACAGCGTATATGCTAGTCTAAATATGGTGGCGAGAAACGTTACCCATTGATATTGATAATTTTTATTGATGATTTTTCAACGAACAGAAGAGAGCGTAGAATGATGAAAACCATGAAAGCCATGACCTATTACGGCAAAGACGATATCCGAGTTGAAGACCGCCCTGTTCCAACAATTCTTGAACCAACAGATGCTATTATTCGTATGACCAAGACCACGATTTGTGGGACAGATTTAGGTATTTGGAAAGGTAAAAACCCCGAAATCGAAGCGACTGCACGTGAAAAAACGGGTGAATGGAAAGGGCGTATTCTCGGGCATGAGGGGATTGGTGTCGTTGAAGAAGTAGGTTCAGCAGTAAAAAATTTTAAAAAAGGCGATAAAGTCATTATTTCATGTATCAGCCGCTGTGGTGCCTGTGAAAATTGTCAAAAGCAATTATATTCACATTGTCGCCAGCAAGGTGGTTGGATTATGGGTTATATGATTGATGGTACACAAGCTGAATTTGTACGTACACCATTTGCGGATAACTCGCTGTATCATTTACCTGAAAATCTCAATACTGACGTGGCGGTATTTTTGTCTGATGCATTGCCTACAGGACATGAGATTGGTGTGCAATATGGTGATGTCAAACCTGGTGATGCGATTGCGATTGTCGGTGCAGGCCCTGTTGGTATGGGGGCATTGCTCACGGCACAATTGTATTCACCAGCAACCATGATTATGGTCGATGTCGATGATAATCGCCTACACATGGCAAAGAGTGTGGGAGCAACGCATATCATTAACTCGGAAAAAGAAGATGCCGTAGCGCGTATTTTGGAGATCACCGATGGGCGAGGTGTAGATTGTGCTATGGAAGCGGTAGGTATTCCTGCAACGTGGGATATCTGTCAAGCAGTCGCCAAAGAGGGCGGCAATGTTGCGGTGGTTGGTGTACATGGTCAAGCGGTGGATTTTAAATTGCAAAATCTATGGATTAAAAATCTAACCATCACAACAGGTTTGGTCAACGCCAATACCACAGGTATGTTGTTAAAAGCGTGTGAATGCAGTAAGTTGCCTATGGAAAAATTGGCAACGCATCATTTCAAATTTAGTGAAATCGAAAAAGCCTACGATGTGTTCAAGCATGCGGCACAAGAAAAAGCCATGAAAGTCGTGATTGAATACTAAAAGCATACTTCTGTATAAAAATCGCCATTAAATCAAGGTTTAATGGTGATAAATCTTATGTTCTCATCATATTGAATGATGTCAGATAAGCTGTGAAATTCTTTTGAGTCACAGCTCTCAACATACATCATAATTCGGCAATGTTATACCCTAGGTAATAATATTGATTACTATTAAATTCAAAATTTTTAATTACTGTCAGACCTAACTTATTGACATGAGCATGATGTGAACGTGGATTTTTGTGATTGATAAAGGTAAGTAATAATAAAAAACGTTTTGCCATGTGCTGACATGAGCGGTCAAACAAGTTTTTGAGAACATCACCACCCCGATAATCCGTATGAATACATACAGGACCATATTGGAAAGAATTGTCCAAGGTCGCTTGAATACCATCCAATTGCACATTGGGTAAATCCGCTATCATATGCTGAAAGAATGTCCACTGTGACCAATAATGCCAGTCTGCATTCATCGCATATCCAACAACGACATTTTGTTCATTAAGAGCGATGACCAAAGCATTGTCAGGATTATCGATTAAGTCACTCAGTTGTTCTTTGCTAAATAACGTGGTAACAAAGCCATTTGCTTTGTCTTTTTCACTAATACTATCAACATGATACAGACTTTGTAATGCCATGATGCCATCAATATCTGCACTCGTTGCAATACGATAATCAGTCATTGTTTTCTCCTTAATCCTATTCATTTAATAACCAATTTACCGCATAGTCAATATGCAGTTGCGTACTGTCAATCAATGCCACATTGGTATCTGTTTGCTTGACCAACAAGCCAACCTCCGTACAACCCAAAATCACTGCTTCTGCTCCTGCTTCATGTAAATTTTGGATGATTTTCAAATATGTTTGTTGTGATTGGGGATCAATTTTACCCACGCATAATTCATCATAAATAATACTGTGAACATTTTCACGTTGTTTTTTATTCGGCACAATGATTTCAATACTATGTTTAGCCATAAAATCTTGATAAAAGCCATCGCACATAGTAAATATTGTACCTAATAGACCGACTTTGCCAAAACCTTGTTGCTGAATGTTTGTCGCTGTGGCTTCAAGTAGATGCAATAATGGTACATCAATCGCAGACTGTACGTGTGGAGCGACTTTGTGCATCGTATTAGTAGCAACTAAAATACCGTCCGCCCCTGCACCTTGAAGACGTTTGGCATAATCAGCCAATAGTGTTCCTGCACTATGCCAGTCGCCCGATTTTTGCAAATCAACAATTTCGGCAAAATCAAGATTTGCAATCAGCAATTTTGCTCCATGATTACCACCTAGTCGCTGATTGACTGCACGATTAATGGCTTGATAATAACTAATCGTGCTTTCTGTACTCATACCGCCTAAGATGCCTAGGGTTTTTGAAGTCATTGTTTTTTCCTTTTTCGACTTGCTACAAATAGAATTCATCATTACTCATATCAATCACCTTTTCACTCAAAGGTATGCATTTACGCCAATCAAGTAACCAAAGCCACTTTTACTATGGCACTAAGCATAGCGAAAATGCCCACTGATTGGAAATTGATATAAAATATCACTTTCTTCTGTACCGCGTCCAATATTATGAATAATCAGCGGTGTACCCGAAATGGTCTTTTTATCGGAAATAATACCAATATGTGGAAATTTACCACCATTCTGTGGAATACGCCACGTCACAATATCTCCTGCTTGAAAACTATTTTTATCGCTCAAAGATAAACTTTTGCCGTATCGACTAAAAAATACTTCCAAATTTGGCACACGACGATGATCAATATTGGGATCGGGCTGTTTCAATCCCCAACGTTTGGGATAAGCTTGCCATGCTTTTTTCATATCCGAATTAATAAGTTGTTGTAAGTCTTTACGCTGTGAGCCGTCCAAATTGCGATAAGCCCGAATAATCACATCAGCACATACGCCAGTATCTTTAGGTACATCACCCATTGGAAAATCCAGCTTGCGATAGCTGGGGTCATAACTGGTCGTCACACCAATTTGTTGCCGTGTGGATTTGACTAAAGGCGGTGCATTAGGATCATTGGTTTGGACGGGTTGGCAAGCGGTGAGAAATACACAGCAACTGAGTATGGCAATTTTTTTCATATTTAATTCGGCTTTAGCCCACTAAAAAAGCACTACAATTGGATTGCAGTGCTTTCCATAAGTTGATTTTTATTAAGATAAATCAGTTATTCTACAGTGACCGATTTTGCCAAATTACGTGGCTTATCGACATCTGTGCCTTTTGCCAATGCCACATGATAAGACAGCAACTGTACAGGTACCGTATGCACAATTGGCGATAGTACCCCAGCATGACGTGGCGTGCGGATAATATGAATGCTGTCATCTTCGATAAAATCACTATCCAAATCAGCAAACACAAATAATTCACCACCACGCGCACCGACTTCTTGCATATTGGCTTTGACTTTATCTAATAAAGCATCTTTTGGTGCAATAATCACTACAGGCATATTTTCATCGACCAATGCCAATGGACCATGTTTTAACTCACCTGCTGGATAAGCTTCAGCATGGATATAAGTGATTTCTTTGAGCTTTAATGCCCCTTCCAAAGCGATTGGATAATGAATACCACGACCCAAGAATAAAGCACTTGGCTTACCTGCAAATTTATTTGCCCAAGCTTTGATTTGTGGTTCAAGATTTAGGACATGTTGAATGCTGTTTGGTAAGCTACGCAACTCAGTGCTGTAGGCATCAATTTGTTCTTGGCTGATCACGCCCTTAAGCTGTGCCAAGGTCACGGTCAAACCGAATAATGCCACCAATTGTGTGGTAAAAGCTTTGGTTGATGCGACGCCAACTTCTGCACCGGCACGGGTATAAATTACCAAATCACTACCACGTGGTAGGGCAGATTCCATGACGTTACAAATCGACAAGCTGTATTTGTGACCTTTTGCTTGTGCGAATTTTAAGGCTTCCATGGTATCCAAGGTTTCGCCTGATTGTGAAATGGTGATCACCAATTCTTTCGGGTCAGCGATCACATCACGATAACGATATTCACTGGCAATCTCAACGTCAGTACGGATTTTGGCGATACTTTCTAGCCAATATTTTGCGGTTAATGCCGAATAATAAGATGTACCACAAGCCAAGATCTTGATGCTGGTAATCTCATTAAAAATTTCACGTGCTTTAGCACCAAAGTTTTCTGGAATAAAACCACCTTCTAAGAAAATTTCAGCCGTATCACTGATTGCTACAGGCTGCTCGTAGATTTCTTTTTGCATAAAGTGGCTATAAGGACCAAGCTCCAATGATGCCAAAGAAATATTCGATTGTTTTAATTCACGTTGAACATCATTGCCTTGTTTATCGATTAGTTTATCAATGCCCTGTGTACTTAATTGAGCAATATCACCATCTTCCAAATAGATAATATTACGAGTAAATGCGACCACTGCAGAGACATCTGATGCGATAAAAACTTCTTCTTCACCCAAACCAATCAACAATGGGCAGCCCATACGTGCGACCACCATTTGGTTAGGTTGGTCATTGGCAATCACGGCGATGGCATAAGCACCATGAAAATTGGCACAAGCACTTTGTACTGCTTCAAAAAGTTTGTGTCCATTTTGTGTATAAATATGATGAATGCTATGAGCAATCACTTCGGTGTCAGTTTGTGATTCAAACGTATAACCCAAAGCTTGTAAACGAGTACGTTCAGCTTCAAAGTTTTCAATAATACCATTATGCACCACCGAAATCAGACCTGCTGAAATATGCGGGTGAGCATTTGGCTCAGTGACGCCACCATGTGTCGCCCAACGTGTATGACCAATTCCTGTATTGCCAACGACATTTTTTGCTTTGGCTGCGGCTTCCATCAACGCTACACGTCCTACACGACGCACACGACGAATACCTGTTTCGGTTTGCACTGCAATGCCTGAAGAATCGTAACCACGATATTCCAAACGTGTCAAACCCGATGTTAAAAAATCAACTACATTATGATGTGCACGAATTGCACCAACGATACCGCACATAAATTGTTCCTTAGTATCAAAAGTAAAATTTGCCAACAAACAGTCATAAATTAAAAATCCATCTTTAAATATTTAAAATGATTCTTTATTTAAAAAGTTTCTTGGCATGCTTTTTGATTACTATAGTTTAAATCAAACCATGTAATCCAAGCCTTTCCCAAATCGTTAGAAAGGCTGTCGTTATTATCGCCATTAAATTATTCAAAAACAATTCAGTTTACAAAAAGATATATTTATAAATCAGGCACGCTGATCATTATTTTAGATAAAGCGTTTTGCTTTGTTCATCAGCATAATGTATTGATCATCTTAAAAAGGCGAAGAAGTAGTCTGTCTATAAACAATGAGATCCTGTACGTCTTGTTGGATACCTTGTTTTAAAGCTTCTAGGCTAGGATAATTTTTTTCACCATGTAAATAATGTAAAAAAGTCACTTGCATCATACGTCCATACAAGTCAGCTTTTAACTTAGGGAAATGTACTTCCAATCGCCATTCAGGTTGCTCTTGGGCGATGGCGGGGCGTGTACCGACATGTGCCGCACCAAATAAACTGTTGTTGCTATAACCTTGAATGCCTTGCTCTTGTTGAATGAGTTCTTGGAAAATATCACTGTCCAAGCATTGTACTTCTACCGCATAGATACCATGCAGACATGGTTTTTGACGTTGTAATGCGACATTAATGGTCGGAAAATCCAGCGTGCGACCGATTTTATCACCATGTAATACACGTCCTTGCATGCGATAGGGGCGACCTAATAATTGCTTGGTTTGGGAAAAATCACCGTGCTGTAAAACTTGGCGAATACGGGTCGAGCTGACACGCTGTTCAGCCCAATCTATCGTGTTCAAGTTATGCACTTCAAATCCACATTGTCTTAAAAAATCGCTATTGCCTTCACGATTTTTGGCAAAATGAAAATCATCACCAAGCATTAAAATTTTGGCATTTAAATGATGCTTTAAAATATTAGCAAAATCTTGTGCGGTGAGATTGCGAAAACGTTCATCAAATTTGGCAATAATTACGCTGTCCACACCATAGTCTTTCAAAGCAACAATTTTTTCTCTTAAATTACTGACACGTGGTGGTGCTTGATGCTTTAAAAAAAACTCCAAAGGCTGTGGCTCAAAAATCATCACTGCACGATGCAAACTCTCATACTTTGCAATTTGATTGAGCTGTGCCAACATCGCTTGATGACCCAAATGTACACCATCAAAATTGCCAATCGTGACGATACTTGGCGGTAAGTTTAAAGGCTGTTGTGGATCAAGACGATAAATATTCATGATAAAAATAAAAGGATAAACTTTTAGCCATTATGCCATAAAAAACAAAACTTAAGCAAAACTACAGCATCTATCAAAAAACAGCTTAAAAACTTCTACTCAGTTCGATATAAGCTTCTTTATTTTGATAGTTATAAGCAAAGTGATTGCTCCGATTATTCTGCCACAATAAATTTAATCTTGGCGTCAAGCCTTGCCAATGTAATGCACGATGCCACAAAGCCAAATGAGCAAAGTATTCTTGATCATGACGCTGGATTTGAAAAATATCTAAGCCCTGATAATGTTTATCGGCATAACCCAGACTTGCAACAGAAGAAATACCTTTTTGCCATTCTTGCTCCCATGTTAGCCACGTGCCATAACGTTTGTAACGTTCGCTCGGATCTTTGGCATCTTCCATGCTAGCATCTATACCGATTTGTAGTGCTTGTTGTGGTGAAGCAAGATAGCGTAAAGATGAACCAAACTGTTGGCTACGTCCATCCAAAAAATATCGTTACTGATGTTTTTTTCACCATATTGTATATAGTTTGAACTATATAGCGTTGGATTCAAGCGGTAAAAAAACTGACCACGCAGAGATGCTTTGTCTGAAAAAGCTTGTGTTGCAAACCAACGCTTTTCATAAATTGGAGCGACAGACCATTCTTTTTTTGCATCACTATTGATTAATGCAAGACTTGTACTCACAGTGATGTCATCAAATGTATGGTTATTCCAGTGGCTTTTACCATCGAGATAAACTTGTGGGCGTAATGACCAATTGCCAAATAAATTTTGATTTTTCGTTAAAGCAAAACCATAGGCAAAGCCTTGAGCTGACTGCGGTGCGTCCAATTGCCAAAAACCATACTGTCGTTGTTTGGGAATACGGTTAATATTTTCATCATTAATATAACGCAGACGGGTATTCACCATCCACTTTGACTGCTGCTTTATCCATGACATATATTTTTCGATATCTTGTCGTGCTGCATCAGGGGTATTTTTATCTGCCAAAACTTTTGAAAATTGTTCTGCAGCAATGCCTAATTGTTTATCATCTAACAGAACAATCGCCAGTTGCATACGGATATTACTCAAATCTGCATTTTCACTTAAGATATCACGATAAAGATCGATCGCTTTTTTATAATTTTTTTCTTGGCGTGCTATCAATGCTCTTGCATATTTAATACTGATTTTATCCGCATCGGGCAACTGCTGATATAGGGGCAACAGCTCTATCAAAGCGTCACTATTCTGCTGATATAAACTGGAAAAGAAAACTTGCTGTAGTAATTCTGGCTGAGCTAATAATGTTTTTGCATCAACGTGAATCGCAGTATTACTTGTATTTGTTGTTGCAATTTCTTTCGAGTCTGTCGGTATGCTGTTGCTGTTGATTTTGTAAGTTTTGAAAAAAGCTATCTTGAGCATAAGATGGATGATAAAACGAAATACCAATCAATATTAAAGCCGTTGATTTAAGGATTTTACCCATCAATTTATCTACCATGATTGATTTAGAAACGAAAAGTAGCTTCTAATTTGAAGCTACTTTTACTTTTAGGGATTGATGTCAAAAATTATTTTTTCACACCGAATGCACCCGAATAACCTGCACCAGAGTTGATATAAGTCCCTGCAGCTTCTGCAGCATTGCTACCGTAGAAATAACCGTTAGTTGTTGTACCTGCAGAGCTTGTACCAGCAAAGCTATTGCCTGTGATATTGGCATTTAACGCAACTGTGCTCGTACCAGCACTGATGTTACCTGTAAGTGTCTTATTACCAAAATTTACTGATAAAGTTGCATCACCATCAGCAAGTGCAGCACCTTTAGCTTGGTGCAAAGCACTACCTGTATAAGTCACTGTGCCAGAGCCAGGAATTTGAGATACTGGCGTTACATTACCTTGTGCAACAAAATAAGATGGTTGGCTACGGTCACCTTCACGTACAAAGCCCCAACGTGCGTTGCTCAAGTTATTGATGACTTGACGATTCATATTGCCAGCGTTCAAATCCAAACGACTACCAATAGTAAAACCAGTTGGAATGATGTCAATACTTTTACCATTAAGCACTACAGTATTGATATTTGATGTAGCAGCTGTAGTACCTGAAGATGTCGGTGCAAATGAGGTTGCATCTACAGTCACTGAGCGACCTTGAATTGATGTGTTTGCAGGTGCTGTTGAAGGCGGAGCTAAAGGAGGTTGGGTCACAGTGGTTGTAGAACTCGTTGTGCTTGAACCGCCACCACAAGCAGTAAGTAGAGCTGTAGCCAATGTTAATGCACTAATCGCTAGAGTTTTCATTTATTTAAATCCTTGATAAAAATGATTTTTGATGCTTTCAAAAATTGATGATTATTTCCTAAAATAAACCCAACTTAAGAATTATTATAATGATGCTCATATGCTGCTTGCATCGGTTGATTGCCGATAAAGAGAAGCCATAACTGATTATCATTAAATATTCCAAATCTACATTAGACCTCTTGCGAAAGTTTTGATATAATGACAAGATGAGATACGAAACAATCAAGGGCTTTAGCGACAGCCAAT